>CAUBUJ010000056.1 GCA_958439155.1 uncultured Veillonellaceae bacterium | reverse complement strand
ATTTCGATTCTAACGAAGTTCCCCAAAACATTTTTACAAGTATAAAACAGGAGGAAGAACGATGATTTCCAGCAATGATTTGCGCCCGGGCATTACAGTAGAGCTTGACGGCATGGTATGGCAGGTGGTTGAATTCCAGCATGTAAAACCTGGCAAGGGCGCCGCTTTTGTCCGGACCAAGATGAAAAACATGCAGACCGGTTCTGTAGTAGAACGTACTTTCAACGCCGGTGAAAAAGTTCCTACCGCCCAGGTAGAACGGAAACCGATGCAGTACCTCTACGGGGAAGACGGTTCCTACTATTTCATGGACAATGAAACCTTTGAACAGATCATGCTCACCAAGGAACAGCTTGGCAACGCGCTGAACTTTATCAAAGAAAACATGGACATTACCGTTCTCTTCTTCAACGGCACCGTCATCGGCGTAGATATTCCGAACTCGGTAGAACTCAAAGTGGTGGAAACCGAACCGGGCATCCGCGGCGATACCGCCACTGGCGGTGTGAAGCCTGCAAAGATGGAAACGGGCTACGTCGTGAAAGTACCGCTCTTCATCAACGAAGGGGACGTACTGGTCATCGATACCCGTACAGGCGCGTACATTTCCCGCGCATAATGACGCGAGATCTCTATGGATGTCGCTGAAATCGCCGGTTCCGGCGGGGTGATCCGCATCGCCGACAAAGTGCTGGCGTCCATTGCCCGCCGGGCCTGCCTTTCCGTGCCGGGCGTGGCGTCCATGAACAGCCGGTACAACCACTCCATTCCTTCCATGATCGCCGGAGACGACGCGGAAGGGGTGCGGATCTCTATCCGGGACAACCAGGTGGAAGTGGATCTGTACATTCTTGCTGTTCATGGACTGCGCGTGCCGGAAGTGGCCCTCCATGTACAGGAAAAGGTGCGGGATACGCTGTCTTCCATGACAGGACTCCACGTGTCTTCGGTGAATGTATTTGTGGAAGGCATGATTTTCGGGCAGGAAGGGCGGTACGGACATGGCTGAAGAAGAACGGCAGAGCCGGGAAGATCTCTATGAGAAAGTGACAGATCAGATCGTCTATGCCTCTGCTTCCTTTCCGGAGATCACCATCGTGGCGCCGGAAGGATTCCAGTCCTTCGTGAGCGGCATTTCCCAGGTATGGCGCCGCAAAGGGGTGCCGGGCATCATGATTCACAGCGGCCGCTATGGCCTGTCCATCGACGTCTCTGTGTCCATGACGGAGGGCGCCCCCATCCACGAGACGGCGCAGCGCTTCCAGCAGGCGGTGCGGCGCCTCCTCGAAAAGGAATGCGCGGAAACGATCAGTTCTGTCAATATTGATGTGGTTCGGATTACAAAGTAAAGGGGTATTTCATGAAATATGCCATGAGACGGGTGGCACGGAGATATGCGCTGCAGGTGCTCTACTCCATGGATATCAATCCGGAAACAGAGGAAGCCTCTCTTGACGCGGCGGTAACAGAGAAGGATAAATTGAAAAGCACAGATCTATCCTTTGCGGAATCCCTGATCCAGCGGGTGAGAGACAATCTCCCGGCGATCGACGAGGAAATCCAGAAACATCTCAGAAAATGGTCGCTTTCCCAGCTGAACGGGGTGGACCGCAATATTCTGCGCATCGCCGCGGCGGAGCTTCTTTTCCCTGGGGATGAGAAACCGGAGAAAGGCACCATCATCAACGAAGCGGTCATTATGGCCAAAATCTTCGCTGGGGATACATCCTACCGGTTTATCAACGGCGTGCTCAATACCATCGCGGAAGAGCATCAGCTCTGATAGAAAGAAAAAGAAAAGCGGGATTTTTCCCGCTTTTTTGTATTTTGTGCATAAATATGCGCTTTATTCTGCAGGCCCTGTCGTGTATAATGAAGTTTGAAGACAGGCTTTTGCTGCGTGATCGAGGAGGCTGCGATGATAGAAGCGGTGCTTTCCCAGAAGAAGAGAGAGGTCGACCAGAGACTTTCTCATCTTTTGACCGAGGATATACCTGAACACAGAAGATTGTATGAGGCGATGAATTACAGCCTCCTTGCGGGAGGAAAGCGGATCCGTCCCATTCTGTTCCTGCTCACGCTGGATGCCCTCGGCATAGAATCGGGCCGGTACATGGATGCGGCGTGCGCCATCGAATGCGTCCACACCTATTCCCTCATCCACGACGACCTGCCCCAGATGGACAATGATGAATACCGCCGGGGACGGCTCACGAACCACATGGTGTACGGCGCCGGCATGGCCACCATGGCAGGGGACGGGCTGCTCACGGCGGCTTTTGAAATCCTGTCGGCGATGGATGAGATTCCTCCCGATCTCCGGTGCGGCGTCATAGCGCTTCTCGCCCGCGCCGCGGGGCCTTCCGGCATGGTCGGGGGACAGGCCCAGGATATAGAGGCGGAAAACCACGCGCTCTCCCTGGCAGAACTCCAATGTATGGACAAGTACAAGACTGGATGCCTTCTTTCCGCGCCGGTGGATATGGCGGCCCTTCTGGCAGGGGCGGACAAAACAGAAAGAGAGGCCCTCCACCAGTATGGGCTCCACCTGGGCCAGCTCTTCCAGATCACCGACGATCTTCTCGACGCGGTGGGATCCCTTGAAGAGATGGGAAAGCGCCCCGGGCAGGACCTGGTCATGAAGAAAGCGACCTACCTCACCCTGATGGGCATGGACAAGGCGAAGGCCTGCGCTGCCGCAGAAGGGAAAGCGGCGAAAGAGAGCATCGCCTGCCTCGGCGCGGCAGGAAGCACCCTGCGGGACCTGGCGGATTATATAGAAAAACGGACGAAGTAACAGGGAAATTATGGCACATACAGAAAAAGTAAAAAAAGAAAGACTGGATGTCCTTCTTGTAGAAAAAGGATTGTTCGAAAGCAGGGAAAACGCGAAGCGCCACATTATGGCAGGGATTATCCTGGTCAATGATTTTCCTGTGGACAAACCGGGGACGAAAGTTCCCTGCGACGCCCATCTCCGCATCAAAGGGAAAGTGATGCCCTATGTGGGACGGGGCGGCTATAAACTGGAAAAAGCGATCCAGTACTTCCACATTCCTGTAGAAGGGGCGGTCATGGCCGATATCGGCGCCTCCACCGGGGGATTCACCGACTGCGCCCTCCAGCACGGCGCGAAAAAAGTCTACGCCATCGACGTAGGGTACAACCAGCTCGACTGGAAGCTCCGCCAGAATCCGCAGGTCATCAATATGGAAAAAACGAATATCAAAGATGTGACCCTCTCCCTTCTGGGAGAACAGGTGGACCTCATCGCCACCGATATTTCCTTCATTTCCGTTTTGAAAATCATGCCGGCAGCACGGGAGATTTTGAAAAAAGACGGGTGGATGGCCATTCTCATCAAACCCCAGTTCGAAGCAGGCCGGGAAAAGGTAGGGAAGGGCGGCATTGTGCGCGATCCCAAAGTCCATGAAGAAGTGATTATGGACGTCCTTAGAAAATCAGCAGAAGAAGGATTCCTCACGTCCGGCGTGACCTGGTCCCCCATCAAGGGCGGCTCAGGAAATATAGAATTTCTGGCGCTTCTCCGGTGGATTCCGGAAGGCTATGAAGGGGCGCTCTGCCCGGACGAGACCGCGGTGCGCCGCCTCGTCGCAGAAGCGCATACAGCTTTGAAAGGATGACGGCTATGAACGCTGCGTTATTTCCCAATACAGGGAAACCGGAAATGTTTTCCTTTTTCAAGAAGATGTCCCCTGCTCTCGAAGAAGAGGGGATTCATTATTACCTGCCCCACGAAGCAAGGCCTTCTTTTGAAGCCCATCATATCTTCCTGGACGGGGATCATTATAAAGACAGAAAGTGGCTCGGCACCCATACAGAGATCGGCCTGTCCATCGGCGGCGACGGCACCTTCCTCCAGGCGGCGCGGGAGATGGCCCAGTATCCGATCCTTCTCGCCGGCGTCCATCTGGGCGATCTGGGCTTTCTCAATTCCATTTCACCGTCCCATATGAAAGAGCGCTTCCGCGATCTCCGGTACGGACGGTACCAGGTGGAGCGCCGCCTCTTCCTGACCTCCTTCATCCGCCATGAAGACGGGAGCGAAACGGCGCTGCCCGATGTCTTAAACGATATCGTGGTAGGCCATGACAAGATCGGGAAAATGTGCCGCCTCCGGCTCCGCATCAATGACCGCTTCTTCCAGCAGTATCCCGCTGACGGCCTCGTCATTTCCACGCCCACCGGCTCTACGAGCTACGCCCTGTCCTGCGGCGGGCCCATTCTTCCAGGGGATGCGAAGAATATCCTCCTCGTCCCGATCTGCCCCCATATGATCCAGAACTTCTCTCTCGTCCTGTCCCACAGCGATGAAATCACGATCCAGCTCCCTGAGCGGGAGAGGAAGCTTCACGTATCCCTCGATGGAAACGGGGAATACAATATCCGGAAGCAGGAAGAAATCCATATCCGGGGCAAAGAGAATCCCATCGGATTCATCCGCTTTGCCGGGCAGGACTTCTATTCCGCCATCAGTTCCAAACTGTTTCCCAAAATCTGCACCATCTGACCCTTTGACCGGCGCCTGGTGCCTTATAGAGGAGAATTTGCCATGAAGCGATACAGGATTATGAAAATCAAGGAAATCATCCAGAACCAGGTGATTGAAACACAGGAAGAGCTCGCCGCGGCCCTCCAGAAAGAAGGAATCGTCGTCACCCAGGCCACTGTGTCCAGAGACATAAAAGAACTCATGCTGGTGAAGGTGCCCTATAAAAATGGACGGTACAAGTACGCCCTTTCCGCGGAAAAGAAGCATGTCATGTCCAACAACCACATCGCCGTTCTTTTCCAGGAAGCGGTCACAAAAATTGACAGCAGCATGAACCTGGTGGTGATCCACACCATGCCCGGCTCGGCCCAGTCCATCGCCTTCTCCATTGACCATTCGGAAGACAAATCCATCATCGGCACGCTGGCCGGCGACGATACGGTGCTGATCATCATGAGGGATATGGCGGACGTACCGGTTTTCGTGAAAAAAATCCAGCAGTTTTTGAAGGCCTGAGCCAGGGGATGCATCACAAAGGTGCATCTTTTTTTATGGGGATAACCGAATTTTTGTTTTGCGGTGCTTTATGGAATTTTGTATAATAAAAGAAAATATCCTTTGACCGGGGGGCTTCGGGGAGCCTCCCTGGTCATCTGCATTTCCATAGAGGAGGAGCGGTATGCTTCAAAGTCTTCATATTGTGAATTTCGCCATCATTGAAGATACGTGGATCGACCTCAACCAGGGGGCGACCATCTTTACCGGGGAGACCGGCTCGGGAAAATCCATCCTGATGGACGCGCTCGCGATCCTGCTCGGGCGGCGCGCGTCGGTAGAGCTCATCCGGAATGGAAAAGACTTTTTCCGCATCGAAGGGGTCTTCACCGCCGATAAGGAAACAAAGGAACTCCTCCAGGAGATGGGCCTCGATGAAGGAGACGGGGAAATCATCATGTCCCGCCGGATGAACCGGAACGGCCGGGGCATCTCCATGGTGAACGGCGTGCTCTGCCCTGTGAAAACGCTGGAGAAACTGGGGAGCCATCTGGTGAAGCTCCACGAGCAGAATGACAACAGCGAGCTCCTTTCCTCCGATTTCTGCCGGTACCTGGTGGATCATTCTGATGAAGAGGTACTGTCTAGGTACCATACATACCGGGACATCTACCGCCAGTGGAAAGAGGTAAAAGACAAGCTCAGCGATTTCCAGAAAAGCAAGCAGGAACATGAGCGGCGCCTGGACATTCTCCAGTGGGAGATTGAGCAGATCGAAAATGCCCATATCCAGAGCGCTTCCGAAGATGAGGAAGTGGAAAGCCGCCTCACCGTGCTGGAAAATCACGAGAGAATCTATCTTGACACCAACAAAGCGCTGGAGCTGCTCTCCGGCGACCGGGGCACCCAGGAAACCCTCGCGGAAGCGGCAGAGCATATCAGCCGGGTGCTCTCCTTTGACCCCTCCCTCGAAGGGGTCCACTCGGGCCTGCAGAACGCGCTCTACGCGGTGGAAGACGCCATGTCCGAACTGGAAAGCTACGCGGAAAATACAGAATTTTCCGAAGAAGAACTGTCAGATCTCCAGGAAAGAGACAATACCCTGACGGCCCTGAAAAATAAGTACGGCCCGACACTTTCTGACGTCCTGTCCTACCTGGACAAAGCCCGGGCAGAGTACGACAGCCTCCACGAGATGGTCTATGACAATGAGAGCATGCAGAAGAAATTCCAGGAACTCACAGAGAAAGTGATGGACGAAAGCAGGAAACTGAATGTCCTCCGGGAAGAAAAAGGGGGCATCCTCTGCCGCCGGATCACAGAAGGGCTCCGGAGCATGAATATGGACCACGCCGTGCTCAAACTTCATCTGGAACCTTTGGCAGAGCCTGCTGCGTCCGGAGCGGCGTCGATGGACTTCTATTTCTCCGCCAATCCGGGAGAACCGCTCCGCCCCATGCGGCAGACCGCTTCCGGCGGGGAAATATCCCGTATATCCCTGGCCATCGAAGACATCATGGCCCACCTCTTCTCATGCCAGACCCTCGTCTTTGATGAAATCGACACCGGCATCAGCGGCGGCGCGGCCCTCAAAGTGGCGCGGAAAATCCGCCACCTCGCCCAGTCCGTCCAGGTCCTGTGCATTACCCACATGCCCCAGACCGCAAGCATCGCCGACGCTCATTACAGCATACGAAAAATCATCACCGGCGGCCATACCGCCACCAAAGCAGTCCTACTCACAGAAGAAGAACATATCTTGGACATCGCCTGGATGATCTCCGGCAACCGCCCGCCGAAAGAAAGCGCCATCCAGTCCGCCCGGGATCTGCAGAAAGAAGTGGGGCCGGAGAAGAAGTCTACATAGCGCGGGGAATGGGGGCTCACATCCTAGCCGCAGGTGACGGAAATGCATCATTTCGGCAGGGGTCAGAGGTCTGAGGCCAGAGGTCAAAGGCGGATTGTGCGTCATTGGAAGCGGAGCTCTCAGTTTGGAGTCGGAAGTCTGAAGAGGAAAGAAGTGCCGCCTTCGGCGGAATTTTTGGTAGGACTCAGACGCCGTCCAGGCTTTCTTCCATATTCCTGTATTTCGAATAGGAGTCCATTGTCATTCCACCCATTTCTTTTTGTCCAAACAAAAAGAAACGGGTGGAGCCCAAAGAAAAAATTGCCGCCCAGTAGAGTTGGCCTGAGAACTATGAATAATCACTACCCTCCGCGCAACTCGCTTCGCTCAAACAAGCGCTCCGGCTAACGCCATTATTCATAGTTCTCTCCCTACGGGCACCGGCCAACTCTAAATGGGCGGGGAGCTGAATGGGATTTTGATGTACCTACGCATGAGGCGAGGTCTCAGGCGCGGTGATTGCGAGGGTTCCCATTATTACGAGGAAAAGTGGTGCCGCCTGCGGCGGATTTTATAAAAAAGTCTTTCCTATTTCCTCTTCAGACTTTCGACCTCAGACTTCAGACTTTCCCCGCGGCACCCTCGATCTCTGCGCTTTCCATCGAAATGTTCGTCATATCGACCGGAAGTACACGGCGTTTATGGGAAGCTTGAAATAAAAAAGTACGGGAAAGAGTGGAGATATCTTACGTATTCTTCGATGACTTTCCCTACACAGATTCATTGCGAATGGCCGGGGAGCTGAATGGGATTTTGACGTGCCTACGCATGAGGCGAGGTCTCAGGTGCGGTGATTGCGAGGGTTCCCATTATTACGAGGAAAAGCAGTGCCGCCTTCGGCGGATTTTATAAAAAGTTTTTCCTATTTCTCTTCAGACTTCAGACTTCAGACTTCAGACCTCAGACCCTGCACTCATGATGCACTAACAGCTAACAGCCAACAGCCAACAGCTCCCGCTATGTTATAATGAAAGAAAAAACCATCGGAAGGAGGCTCTTTATGAATACGCGTATGCCCATTGGTGTGGATGATTTTAAGGAAGCACGAAAGTCGTACTACCTGGTGGATAAAACGGATATGATCCGCCGCCTCATTGATGATCATGCGAAAGTGACCCTCTTTACCCGGCCCCGGCCGTTTGGGAAGACCATGGCAATGAGCATGCTCGATTATTTCTTTTCCATCGAGAAAAAAGAGGAGACCACCCATCTTTTTGACGGCATGGCCATTGACAGGGCAGGAGAGCGGTACATGGCAGAGCGCGGCCAGTATCCTGTGATTTTCATGACACTCAAAGGTGTGCAGGATATGACCTGGGACGGGCTCTATGCGAGCTTTACGCTTTTTATCCAGTTGGAATACCAGAAACACCGGAAACTTCTTGAATCCATGCAGTGGACAGCAGAAGACAAGGGGTATATCGACCGTATTATAGATGGAAGCGCCTCCCCGCAGGAATATGGAATGAGCCTGTTCCGGCTCTGCAGTTTTCTCTTCCACGCCGCCGGCGTCCCTCCCATCGTTCTTCTCGACGAATACGATGCGCCCATCCAGTGCGCCTATGATCATGGATTCTATGACAAGGCCATTTCCTATTTCCGCACGTGGTACAACAACACGCTGAAAGGGAATCCTTATCTCTCCTTTGCTGTCCTTACCGGGGTGCTCCGCATCGCGAAAGAAAGCATTTTCAGCGGACTCAACAATCTGAAAGTCTGCTCGGTCACAACGGAATCGTACAATGATTCCTTCGGCTTCACCCCGGAAGAAGTAGAGCAAATGGCCCGGGACAAAGGCCTTTCTTCCCGGATAGAGGAAATCCGATCCTGGTACGACGGCTATCATTTCGGCAGCCAGGAAATTTACAACCCCTGGTCGGTGGTTTGCTTCTTTGACGAAGGGGAACTGGGGGACTACTGGATCCATACATCGGGCAATGCGATCCTTCAGAAACTCCTCCCCACAGCCGGCGCGGCAGAAGAAGAAAATCTCCTCTCCCTCATGAGAGGCGGTGCGGTTTCCGTAGTTCTCCAGGAAAGTCTCATTTACAGCGACATAGAAAACCATCCGGACGCGCTGTACACGCTCCTTCTCACCACGGGATACCTGACGTGCATGAAAAAAAGCCGCACCTTCGGAGGGCTCCTCTGTGATCTGGCCATCCCCAACCGGGAAGTCAGCGATGCCTTCCGCGTGGAAATCTTAAACCGCCTCCGCCGCCGCATGCCCCTCTCCCGGCTGGTCCTCCTCATGGAACATCTTCTCCACGGAGAAGGAGAAGCCTTTTCCAAACTACTCTCAGAATACACAAAAGAACTGGTCAGCGTCTATGATGGGGGAAATAAAGAAAGCTTCTACCATGGATTTCTCCTCGGAATGACCGCCCTTCTCGTGCCGGACTATGCGGTGGAATCCAACCGGGAAAGCGGGTACGGCCGCTTCGACCTGGCGATCTTCCCGAAAGAAGCGGGGAAAGCAGGGGTGCTCATGGAATTCAAAGCGGCAGAAAAAGAAGAAGATCTCCCGGAAAAGGCAGAAGAAGCGCTCCGCCAGATTAGGGAAAAAGAATACGATGCCGCTTTTAAAGCGAGAGGCATAGAGAAAGTATGGACATACGGCATCGCCTTTTGCGGGAAGCGTGTGGAGATGAAATGGGAAGAGGGAAACGATGATTCATTCCTCCAGCACGGAAAGAACGGCTAACATGGCACTGTGCTTCAGAAATCAAAGGGAGGCTTAGCACCACTCAACCGCCCTTTGATTTCTTTGCCCAGCACCATGTTATCTCGCTCTTTCCACGCATAAGAATGAATGATCGTTTCCTGAAAAGAGAACCCTGCGGGGTTCTTTTTTTATGTCCGGGGCGCAGAGGGGTGGTGCCGCCTTCGGCGGAAGTTTTGATAGGACTCAGACGCCGTCCGGGCTTCTCCATATTTCCGTATTTTGAATAGGAATCCATTAGCATTCCACCCATTTCTTTTTTGCAGTCAAAAAAGAAACGGGTGGAGCCCAAAGAA
>CAUBUJ010000055.1 GCA_958439155.1 uncultured Veillonellaceae bacterium | reverse complement strand
GAGCTCGTGGTCTGAAGTCGGAAGTCTGGAGTCTGAAGAGGAAATAGGAAGGGCTTTTTTATATGCGGCTCCGCCGTGCATGGACAGTTGAGCTTTCAGCTGTCAGCCATCAGCTTTCAGCTTCGCATGCTTGCACGGCCGATGGAAAAGCACTATATACGCAGGCGCAGCCCCTCTCAGTCAGCTTTGCTGACAGCTCTCCCCTACTCGGGGCGAGCCTTGGATATCACCCATGACAGCGTAGAATGTGACCACTGGCACATTCTACTCCCCACTCGGGGCGAGCCTTTCTTCATTGGCTGTTAGCTGTTATCTGCTAGTCAGTATTGCGTCATCTCGAAGGATATGAAAGATCTACCCTAAAGAGGACCCCCACTCCCCAAATCATTGTCCCTTGTCTGTGATTCCCTATGAGAAGGAAATAACGACCGGCCCTGATGACGGACATTGCGAGGAAAACGTGCCTTCGTATAAAGGTATCCTATGCACCTGGGACTGCGCTTCATGCCTGCAAACGATAAAATCCCATTCAACTCTCCGCCCTATCAAAATTCCGCCGAAGGCGGCACTGCTTTCCTCTTCAGACTTCTAACTCCAGGCTTCAGACTCCGCTCCAATGACGCACCATCTGCCTTTGACCTTAGACCTCAGACCTTTGACCGTTTCCGCCAATGAGGCAGCATCAGTTATTTCGGCGCATGACACCTAACTCCCAGCCCGTCCGGCGCCTGAGAACTACCAAAAAGAGCCCATGCGGCGATTGAGCATTCTTCCCTCTCAACTCTAAACTCTAAACTTTCTCATACCCATGACGCACCATCTGCAAGCCCCGCTATGACGCACATCCCTTATGCCCGCCAGCGGAGACGGAGGGCGTTGCACACCACCGATACAGAGCTGAAGGCCATCGCCGCGCCTGCCAGCATGGGCGAAAGGAAGCCTGCCGCAGCCAGCGGTATGCCGATGACATTATAAATGAGGGCCCAGAAGAGATTTTCCTTGATATTTCTCATGGTGCGGCGGCTCGTAATGAAAGCGTCTTTCACCGCGTGGAGATCGGAATGGAGGAGCACCACCCCCGCCGATTCCACCGCCGCGTCTGTACCGCCGCCCATGGCGATGCCTACGTCTGCCGCGGCGAGAGCCGGCGCGTCGTTGATGCCGTCGCCGGTCATCGCCGCAGGGCCCGCTTGTTTCTTCAGTTCTTCTATAATGGCGGATTTCCCTGACGGAAGGACGCCGGCCTTCACATGGGAGATCCCCGCCTTTCCTGCAATGTACGCGGCCGTACGGGCATTGTCTCCCGTGACGAGCCACGGTGTCACCCCTTCTTTGGCAAGATAGGAAATGACGGCCTTCGCTTCCTTCCGGATCGTATCCCGCACGCCCCAGGCGGCGATCACCTCTCCGCCGGCGGCCAGCGCCGACACAGACGCGCCGGTTTCTTCCCAACTCTCTGTATGCCAGTCAGCCGGCCAGAAGATGCCTTCTTCCGCGAGCCACGTCCGGTTTCCGAGACGAAGCGTGACCGCGCCTGCCCTGGCAGTCATCCCTTTGCCGGGAAGGGTCTCGATCTCTGTCACTTCCGCTGCCGGCGTCTGTCCTGCCGCCGCGGTGAGAGCCTTCGCGATGGGATGGGTGCTGGCCCCTTCTATGGCTTTCATCCACGCGAGGGCTTCTTCTTTGCGGCCTTCCTTGTAGAGCGATTCCGACGCGGTCAGTTTTCCTTCCGTGATGGTGCCGGTCTTGTCAAAAACGATGGTCTTCACCTGGCCGAGCCGTTCCAGGTCAGGTGCGCTCCGGAAGAGCACTCCCTTTTTCGCGGCGATGCCTGAGCCTACCATGATGGCCGTCGGCGTAGCCAGTCCCAGCGCGCACGGGCAGGCGATGACCAGTACCGCCGTCCCATGGATGAGCGCCGCTTCCACCGTGCCTGTAAGGAAGTACCACACCGCCGCCGTGAGGAGGGCCAGGCCGATCACCACCGGCACGAAGACCCCGGCGATCTGGTCGGCGAGGCGCTGTACCGGGGCTTTGCTGTTCTGGGCGTTCTCCACAATGGCGATAATCTGGGCCAGCATGGTATCCCGGCCCACTTTGTCCGCCCGCATGCGGAACGTCCCTGTCTGGTTCACCGTAGCGCCGATGACAGAGTCTCCCTCTTTTTTATCCACAGGAAGGCTTTCCCCGGTCACCATGGATTCATCCACCGCGGTTTTTCCTTCGAGGATCGTCCCGTCAGCAGGGATCTTCTCTCCGCCTTTCACGAGAAGCACATCCCCTTCCATGATGTACTTCGCCGGTTTATCTTCAAACTCTTTGCCGTTCCACACATGGGCTTCCACCGGCGCCAGATGCATCAGCTCCCGGATCGCCGAGCCAGTACGGTGTTTCGCGGCGCCTTCCATCCATTTTCCGAAAAGGATAAAGCAGATGAGGCCCGCGGAGGTCTCGAAATAGAGATGGTGCATGCCGGAGAAATAGAGGAACACGCTGTAAAAGAAAGCCACTGACGTGCCGAGCGCCACCAGCACATCCATGGTGAGAGCACCGCTCCTGACCGCGGAAAAGGCCCCTTTGTAAAAAACGAGCCCCGGCCCGAACTGGGCCGCCGCTGCCAGCACCAGCTGGAACAGGGGCGGAAGCATGGAAGAAAATCCGGTCATCTCCCCGATCATACCGACCATCATGGGAAGCCAGAGTACCGCCGCCGCGATGAGCCGCCGCCGGCGGGCCTTTTCTTCCTTCCGCTCTGCCTCTTCCGGGTCCTCTGTGGCAGACGCGCCAAATCCGATATGGCGGATCTTCTCTATAATCGCGTCCGGCCCTGTTTTCGCTGGATCGTAAGTAAATTCGCCGCGGCTGCTGATCAAATTCACCGCGGCGCTGTCCACCCCGTCCATACGGGACGTAACCTTCTCGATCCGGGCGACACACGCTGCGCAGTGCATCCCCGTAATCGTCAGAATCAATTTCTTCATAGCACCTCCATGGAAAAAGCACAGACCTGAAAACAGGCTGTACATTTCTCTCTGCCGCCGCGCCTGGCCTCTGCGCCGCTGACGCCTTCCGGACCCGGCAGGGCAGCTTCTATATTAGCATAACCTAAATTATTTTTTATTTGTCATATAGCATAGGAAACAAATCGGTTTTTGTCAATACAGTACGGCCAATCCCGCCGGATTGTGCTACAATGAAAACATCAAGCCAAAAGTCAAAATTTACACCTAAAGAGAGATACCATGCTGATTCCATATACCGCTCCCGCCGGCCCGTGCCGTGCGGAGACAACCATACAAAAATCCATCTTCATTGCCGATCTTGTTCCTGTCTCTTCCATGGAAGAAGCGCAGAATTTCTGGGCCGGCAGGAAAAAAGAATTCCGCGACGCCACCCACCACTGCTTCGCCTGCCGCGTAGGCACAGCACAGGTCCAGGAAAAATCCAGCGACGACGGCGAGCCCCAGGGCACGGCAGGCCACCCCATGCTCCACGTCCTCCAAATGCAGGGCCTCACCAATACCGCCGCGGTGGTGACCCGCTACTTCGGCGGCATTAAACTCGGTGCCGGCGGCCTCACCCGCGCCTACAGCGGCGCCCTTGCGTCATGCGCAGCTGCTGCATCCCTTCTCGTCTATACGCCCCATCTGGCGGTAACCCTCATTTTTGCCTACGACATGATGGGCGCTTTTGAAAATTACATTCAGGACACAAAAATCCGCGTTACCAGCCGCGCCTTCACCGACGTGGTTACCATTACCCTCCTCGCCCCGCCGGACCTGTGGCCGGCCTACCGCACAGCCCTCACCAACCTGGCGGCAGGAAAAATCCGTATCGAAGAAGGAGACGAAGAATACGTCCCCTTGCGGAAAGAAAAATAAAAGCCCTGTTCCCCCCATTGGTTCCCAGAAAGGAGGTGCCCCTTTGCCTCATTACGATCGCCAGCCTTACCTGGATTTTTTAAAGCGCGGCAAAAACAGGGAAATGGTCAAAGTCCTCACCGGTATGCGAGGCACTGGAAAAACAACGATCCTCCATACCTTCATGACAGAACTGGAAGCGGAAGGCATCCCGAGCCGGCGCATTCTCCTGCTGGATCTGTCAGACCCGGAAATCCAGCGTTTCTTCCCTGCAGAAACACTGTACCGCTATATCCGCCAGCAATGTCCCCCGGGAGAGGCAGCCTATATTTTCCTCGACGAAGCGCAGGAACTGCCTGATTTTGAAAAACTGGCAGACCAGCTGTTCCGCATCCCCAATTACGACCTGTACCTCTCTGGATCCGGCCTTGCAGCAGCGCTTCCCCGGCTTTTTTCCATCCTCCCCGGCCGGTGCGACGTCAAAAATGTATACCCCCTCTCCCTGCAGGAATACAGCACACCACTCGGTCATCCTGTCACGGCAGATGATTTTCTCTCCTACATGAACGGCAGCACCTTCCCAGGCATATCCTCGGGAGAGCCCGTCCGGAGCGCACTGGATACCATCGTCTCGTCGGCTCTCTTCCATGAAATCATGTCCGACCAGGCCATCCGGTACAGCCTCCTCCTGAAAATCCTCACCTACCTCTCCCCCCGGGCAGGCGACCGGATCTCTATGACAGACATGGCCAAAAGCACCGGGCGGGCCGGGCGGCCCCTCCTCCAAAAAACACTCTATGCCTACCTGCTGAAGCTCTCTGAACACGGGATCCTCCTCCCGACGCCCCTCCTCCATCTGGACCAGAAAGAAATACCCTCGGGAAAACCTGACTTTGAAAACAGCTATTTCTTCTTCCCTGACCCGGCGATGATGCAGCTCTGGGGCGAAGGACTGGACCTGCCCTACCGGCAGCTTTTGAACGCGGCAGCAGTGGAAATGTTCCGCCGCTTCCATCAGGTATGGACAGGTACCACCGCCGCCGGCGCCGTCGACTTCGTCACCATCAGGAGCGGCATCCCCACAGTGTGGCAGTGCATCCCCAATCCATCAGCTCTCTACGCCAAGCCCAAATGGGACGCCCTCCACCGGACAGACAAAAAATTCTCCCGGCGGCTCCTCACGCTCTATCCGGAAGAATTTCAAAAAGAACCGGGCCTGCGCGTATACCACCTCATCCCGTGGCTCCTGGAAGAACACAAAGAGGCCCTATAAAAATCGGCCCATGCCGCCGGCGCATGGGAATCCGTCCCATGGACAAAAAAAGATGATCTCCCTCTCTGGGGAAATCATCTTTTTTGCTTGCCTTAGAAGCGATAATTCACGCCAACCCCTACGCCGTCTTCATTATCCGTATGGTCACGGTCGTAGTAAGTATAATTCACATCCACGTCGATAGACGGTGCCAGATCATAAAGCACGCCTACCTTCATTTCATGTTCCTCGCTGGAAAGCTTCAGCCCTGCGTAGCCGTCGAGACGGTCCGCAATATTGGTCATTCCTTCCACGAGACCAAAGGTCGCCGCGTCGCGGTCATTGTAATTCCGGCTGCCTACACCAAGGTACACCCGGCCGAGACGATACTTGGCATACACATCGGTTTCATTGGGCCGGTTGATCCAGTCCCGGTACTCCGCGCCAAGCACCACCTTGCTGATTGGAGAAAATTCCAGGTACGCATTGTGAATGCCGTCAGCGGAGCTGTTGTAAGAATAGCCGATATTTCCGTGGCCGCCGGGCACGTACGTAACAGGAGCGGCACTGGCAGTATACGCCCCCGCCAGCAGAGCCGCCGCGGCGAGCATCATGATTTTCTTCATACTATGCACCTTCCTTTGCAAATTCTGTTTGCTTTTATTATATCATTGAAAAGAGAGGCGCCGCAAGAAAATGTGAGGTTCTATGCAGGCAAGTGAGAAGTGGCCGTCACATAGAGGTACGACCGGAGCTGCGCCATTGGTGTGGGCAGTCGGAAGTCGGGAGTCTGAAGAGGAAATCGGAAGGAATTTTTTATATTTTTGCTTCGACGCTGGGGCCCGTGGTCTGAGGTCGAAGGTCGAAATAGGAGAAACTTTTTATATTGGGCTCCGCCGCTTTGCAGAGCCACCAACTGTCAGCCGTCAGCTCTCAGCGAAAATAAAAAGGTGCCTTGCCGTCAGGGACAAGACGCAATGGGCGTTATCCCGACTGGAGGAAACCCCGCTATATGAATTGCCCCATACAAAGAAGAATAGAACCCCCTTGCGGATCCCCTTTAGGGTGGATTTTTGGTACAACGTCCTTTTGTGCGCAGGCATCAAGACATTCCGGATAGGGGACATGATTCTGCGTCATAACGATGGAATATGTAAGATCTACCCTAAAGGGGGCCATAAAGGCCTCGACTCTTTCCCGTACTTCTTTGTTCCGATCTGCCCACCCCTCTGCCTGCGCCCGCTCGAGATGACGTCCATTCCGAAGAAAGACTCTACCCTTGTACACTGGATGCATGCCCAATTCCCGTGCCTGCGATCATGCGCCTGCTGTAAAAATCAAAGCCCATTCAGCTTCTCCGCCGTTAGAACTGGCCAGCCCATAGAGTGCAAATAGGCGGCAAAATTCCAATAAAAGCCCTTCCGCGTCCCTCTTCAGCCTTCTGTCGCCCAACTTCAGACCCCATTTCTATAAGGCAGCGCGTCTCTCAGCGATCCCGCGCCTGAGAAATATAAAGATTCCCGCCGCCCATCTGATCTGAGGCGGCGCACCGTCCCTCTCAACTTTCAACTCTCAACTCTGCGCCCCGCGCCCATGACGCACTTTCCCTGCGCCCATGCCATGAAGCCCTTTTCCCAGGCAAGCAAAAAGCCCCCTTTCGGGAGCTTTTCACCGCCAATGTCTATTCAAGAAAAGCACTGACCGATTTCCACTGATCAGCCTGCTTTTTCATGAAAGCGATCGATTCTTCTGCGTGAGCCATCTGCCGTGCCGACTGGGCCGGACTGGTGCCGCCGTAACTGTTGCGGTTTTTCACGCAGGTATCTATATCAATTGCGTCATAAATATCAGCTTCGAAGAGATCGCTCATGGACTTGAATTCTTCCATGGTGAGATCCTTCAGGACTTTGTGGTGGGTAATGCAGTAATGCACCGCATTTCCTACCACGGCGTGAGCCTTGCGGAAAGGAAGTCCCTTCTTCGCCAGGTAGTCCGCCATATCGGTGGCATTGGAGAAATCGTTCTCCAGCACCGCCCGGGTATGGTCGCCGTTCACTGTCATGGTGCGGATCATGCCGGCGTACATGTCGAGACAGAAACCGAGGGTATCGATGGCGTCGAATACGCCTTCTTTATCTTCCTGCATGTCCTTGTCATACGCCAGCGGCAGTCCTTTCATCATGGTGAGAAGCGCCATGAGGTGGCCGATGGTGCGGCCTGTTTTGCCGCGGATCAGTTCGCACATATCGGCGTTCTTCTTCTGCGGCATGATGGAACTGCCTGTGCAGTAGGCATCATCCAGTTCTATGAAATGGAATTCACTTGTGCACCACAGGATGAATTCTTCCGACAGGCGGGAGAGATGCACCATGCAGATAGACGCGAAAGAAAGGAATTCCATGAGATAATCCCTGTCAGATACGGCATCCAGGCTGTTTCCATAACATTTGGAGAAATGGAGAGCCTTCGCCGTCTCTTCCGGGTCAGTCGGGTACGTCGTGCCAGCCAGGGCGCACGCGCCGAGAGGCGACATATCCGCCATATAGAAACAGTCTTCCAGTCTCTTGAAATCCCGCTCCAGCATCGCGAAATAGGCGAGCATGTGATGGGAGAAGAGGACCGGCTGCGCCCGCTGCATATGGGTATATCCCGGCAGGATGACATCCTTGTATTTTTTCGAAATAAAGAGGAGCGCCTCCTCTACCGCGATGAGTTTTTCCGCGAGCCGGCCGATCTGGCGGCGCATGTACATATGCGTATCCACCGCGACCTGATCATTTCTGCTGCGCGCTGTGTGCAGCCTCGCTCCCGCATCGCCGATAGCGTCTGTGAGGCGCTTTTCAATATTCATATGAATGTCTTCAAGCGCCACGGAGAAATCAAAGTCTCCGTCGTCGATCTGTTTTCTGATTGCTTTAAGGCCGGAGGTAATATCCTCCAGATCCTTCTCTGAAATAATATGATGATGGGCCAGCATCGCCGCATGGGCGAGCGACCCGGCTATATCTTCTTTGTACATGCGGCAGTCAAAGGAAATGGAAGCGTTGAAATCCTGCGCTTCTTTATCCTCAGCTTTGGTGAAGCGGCCGCCCCACATAGCCTTGCTCATTTCGCGTTTTTCTCTTTCATGAGAGCGCGGATGGTGAGCGGAAGGCCGAAGAGATTGATGAAGCCCTGCGCATCCGCCTGGTTGTACACATCATCTTCGCCGAAGGTAACGAATTCTTCATTGTACAGGGAATACGGGCTTTCGCTGCCGTGTGCCATGATATTGCCCTTGTAGAGACGGAGCGTCACTTTGCCGGTGACCGTTTCCGACGTCTTGTCAGCGAAGACCTGGAGCGCTTCCCGGAGCGGAGCGAACCACATGCCGTCATAGACAAGCTCGCTGTACTTTACAGCGGCCATTTCCTTGAAATGGAGGGTTGCCCGGTCCAGGCAGAGGTGTTCCAGTTCCTGGTGCGCGTAGAAGAGGATGGATCCTGCCGGATTTTCGTAAACACCGCGGGACTTCATGCCGACCAGACGGTTTTCTACGAGATCATCAATGCCGATGCCGTTGCGGGCGCCGATTTCATTGAGGGCGTTCACCATGTCCACGCCGCCGAGCTTCTTGCCGTTGAGCGCTACCGGTACGCCCTTTTCAAATTCGAGGGTGACCAGTTCGGATTTATCCTGCGCTTCTTCCGGATCACAGGTCACAAGGAACATGTCCGTATGCGGCGGATTGGCCGGATCTTCCAGATCGTCCCCTTCGTGAGAAAGGTGCCACATATTCCAGTCCATGGAGTACGGGTACTTCTGCGCTTCTTTTTCTTCATCGCTCTGCTTTTCATTGTGCAGATCAATCGGTACATGGTGTGCCGCTGCGTATTCCATCGCGTCTTCCCGGGACTTGATCGTCCAGAGACGCCACGGAGCGATGATCTTCAGATGCGGATTCAGAGCTTTCACGGTCAGTTCGAAACGAACCTGGTCATTGCCCTTGCCGGTCGCGCCGTGGGATACAGCGTCAGCACCGTATTTTTCAGCGGTTTCAACCAGAAGCTTGGCGATGAGAGGACGTGCGAAGGAGGTGCCCAGGAGGTACTTTCCTTCATACTTGCCGTCAGCCTTCAGCACTTCATAGGCATAATCTTCAATGAATTCTTTCCGCGCGTCAATGGTGACAGCAACGGACGCGCCCGACGCGAGCGCCTTCTTATGAATGGCATCGAAATCTTCGGGCTGCCCGAGGTTCACGGTGCAGGCGATGACTTCGCAGTCATAATTTTCTTTCAGCCACGGAATGATACAGGACGTATCCAGTCCGCCAGAGTAAGCGAGTACTACTTTCTTCACTTCAGACATAGGTTAAAGCCGCCTTTCATGGAATAGAATTGACATTGGCATGTCATTTGGAACATGCGCTAATTATACAACACTCTGCATAAATATTTCAATAGGAAAATGAAAAAATTTCACTTTTCATGGAAAATCCCTATTTTATCCGCATTTTTGCACATTCAAAATATGCAGAATATGCGTATATACAGCATAAAGCAGACAAATCATAACAAAGGACGCCGGCGTTTCGCAGACGAACCATCATGGGAGCGGGGTGCAGAGTTCAGAGCGCAAAGCGCAGAGAGGTGGTACGCCGCCTTACATCAAATGGGCGGCGGAAATTTGATAGTCTGGGCGGCTCATGGCCTGGGGCTGATGGAAAGTGCGTCATGGAAACGGAGGCTAAGGTCTGGAGACGGGAGTCGGAAGTCTGGAGTTGGAAATAGGAAGTTTTTTTTATATGCGGCTTCGCCGCCTCGCAGAGCCGTCAGCTTTCCGTCTTTATCTCTCAGCGGAAAGAGGAGGGAATTCCATTCCTCACCATACTTTTGG
>CAUBUJ010000054.1 GCA_958439155.1 uncultured Veillonellaceae bacterium | reverse complement strand
ACTACACGGTACAGCTCCCCGCCCATTTAGAGTTGGCCGGTGCCCGAAGGGAGGGGTCCATGCATGATGGCGTCAGCCGCAGCGCTTGTCTGAGCGAAGCGAGTTGCGCGGACGGGAGGGACGTCACAGTGCGACGTCCCCATGCTCGTCAAATTCTCCGTGTGACGGAAGACGTTAAAGGTAAATAAGCGATCATGCATGGACCTCAGACTTCAGACCCCGCGCCAATGACGCACATCGCACTCCTATACACGCAAGGCCCATCCGGCCTGAGGATTACGAAATGCCCATGCGGCGAGCATCCACCCCTCTGCGCTTTGCACTCTGCGCCCTTCCTCAATACACCACAAATATAACAAAAAATACCGCTCCCCACAATGAGGAAGCGGTATGCTTCTTGTTTATTTCACTTCCTGGATAATGGGAAGAATCATGGGCCGTCTCTTGGTCTTGTCGTAGAAGTACTTGCCCAGGGTATCGCGAATCTGTGTCTTGATGGCGTTCCATTCGGTCACATTGCCCGCTTCGCACCGGGAGAGCACGTTTTCTACCCGGTTCTGCGCTTCCTGAATGAGGGCTTCGCTGTCCCGGACGTAAACAAAGCCCCGGGATACAATGTCCGGGCCGGCCAGGACATGGTTCGAGCCCTTTTCGAGAGCGATCACGATGATCACCACGCCGTCATTGGAGAGCTGCTGCCGGTCGCGGATGACGATATTTCCCACGTCCCCTACGCCCAGGCCGTCCACATAGACCGGGCCTGCGGTGACGCGGCCATTGATGCGTCCGCTCCGGGGAGTGAATTCGAAAATACTTCCGTTTTCCCCGATGAGGATGTTCTGCTTCTTCACGCCCATGCTCTCCGCCAGTTCCGCGTGTTTGCAGAGCATGCGGTATTCCCCGTGCATGGGGATGAAGAATTTCGGATGGATCAGGGAGAGCATGGTTTTCAGCTCTTCCTGCGAGCCGTGGCCTGATACATGGACCCGCATGGACGTGCTAGAAATGACGTGGGCGCCGAGGCGCATCAGTTTATCGATGGTGCGGCCTACGCTGGTTTCATTTCCCGGAATGGGCGAGGCGGAAATGATGACCGTGTCGCCTGCGTGAATCTGTACCTGCCGGTGACTGCCGTCAGCCATGCGGGAGAGCCCTGCCATAGGTTCGCCCTGGCTGCCGGTAGTGAGGATGCACAGCTGGTCATCGCGGTAGCGGTTCATTTCTTCCGGTTCGATGAAAGTGCCCTGCGGCGCTTTGAGGTAGCCCATTTCTGTAGCGATGCCCACTACATTGACCATGGACCGGCCGAATACGCAGACTTTCCGCTTATTCGCCACAGCGGCGTCGACAGCCATCTGCACGCGGGATACGTTGGATGCGAACGTGGCAAGAATAATGCGACCTTTGATCTTGCCGAACACATTCATGAGCGTTTCCTTCACCACCGCTTCCGACGGAGTATACCCCGGACGTTCCGCGTTGGTCGAGTCCGCGCAGAGCACGAGCACGCCCCGATGGCCCAGTTCCGCCAGTTTATGCACGTCCATGAGCTGGCCGTCTACCGGGGTGTGATCGAATTTGAAGTCCCCTGTGTGGACAACGACACCCACCGGGGTGCGGAAATAAATGCCGCACGAATCGGGAATGGAATGGCATACATGGAAGAAGCCCACTTTGAAGCAGCCGATCTTGTATTCCTTCCCTGTCTCGATCATATTCAGTTCATACTTGCCGATATGGGCTTCCTTGAATTTCCCTTCAATGAGGCCGCAGGTCAGGCGGGACGCGTAGACCGGCACATTGATTTCCTTCATCAGATAGGAAAGAGAACCGATATGGTCTTCATGGCCGTGAGTAATCACAACGCCCCGGACTTTGTCTTTATTTTCAATGAGGTAACTGAAATCAGGAATAACGATATCAATACCGAGCATATTTTCCTCAGGAAAAGCCATGCCCGAGTCCAGTACGACGATGTCATCACCGTACTGGATGGCGGTCATGTTCTTCCCTATTTCCCCCAGTCCTCCCAGGGGAATAATCTGCAGTTTTTCTTTTGCCAAAATAAACCTCCCTTACGTGCATGACCGCTTCTTTCCCTCTATTCCGTGTCTATCATGAAAGAAGGGCATGCAAAAAATAAGCCGTTCTATGGTCGCTGTCTCTCATTATAACATATCGTAAAGATTTGCATATAGGGAGAAGCGCCAAAGGGCGGGCCGCCCTGCGCGAAAAGGCTCCATTTTTTCCTGTACAAACGGGAAAAATCCCCATTTTCATATATCAAAAAATCAAGTATAATACGGTATATTATGTTGACATTTCCGCCGCGCTTGGCGGCACAGGACCGGTGATACCATGCACTCCCCAAATGCCAATGCCTGGGAAAAAGAAGCGCTCCGCCTGGCGGAAGATTTTTTCCGGGGCTTCTATGAAAAAACGATCCATCCCAAGGATATGGCCTCTTTCATTTCTTCTGCCGGCGCCAGCTGGATCGGATCGGCGCCAGGCGAATTTTATCCCTCCATGGACGAGGCAGTCGCTTCTTTTTCCCTCCAGCGGGACAAAGCGGACGTCCCTTATATTTATGTAGGAAAAGGGCGCTACATCGCCCAGCCCATCACCGATGACGTCATCCTCGTCCTCTGCGAGGTGCCTCTCCGCACCGACCCGGAGAGCGGCATTCTTCTCTCTGAGATCCAGCGGGGAAGCATTCTTTTCCGCGCGGAAGAGGACCGGCTCCGGCTCTGCCATATTCACGTATCCAATCCGTGGACCCTCATGAAAAAAGAGCCTCTCTTCCCCAAGACAGCAGGGCGGGTCAATTACGAATACCTCCAGCAGCTTCTCGCCCTGGAAAAGCTCGCCGCCTATCCCACACTGACAGACCGGCAGAAGCTCGTACTGAGCCTTCTCTCCCAGGGCCGCACCTACGAGGATATCGGGACCATCATGAATATTTCCGCCCGCACCGTGCGCTACCATGTGTCGGAGCTGCTCCGGAAATTCCACGCCGCCACCAAGGCAGAGCTCCTGTCCCTCCTCCACGGCGGGAAAAAAGAGGACAAGCCGGAGAAATAAAGCCCCTGTCATTCATTCTGCCCAATACAAAGCATCCCTCACCAAGAAGGATGCTTTTTTGCTGTTCAATAGCCTTTGATATTTGTTTCATGGCTCATATCGAAGAGCGGCCCGTAGGCAGCATTGGCCATGGCTTCCACCGCGTAGACGCAGTTCTGGGTGGATGCGTAAATGTAGCGGTCATCGAGGGGAATAATGTGCTGGTACGCCCGCATGCCCTGGATGGCGGGATTGCCGAGGACTCCGTCGCGGTAGCGGCCGGCGCCGGTCTCGTCAGAGCTCCTATCTTTGGAGACAAAAAGGAAATCCGGATCAGACTCCACCATTTTTTCCGGCGACATGAGCTGCCCGTTGGCGACGCCCATTTTCTCCATGGCGTTATTGATGTGAGCTCTCGTGAGAAGGTCATGGTACATAGACCCGGGCCCGCCGTAGCTGGTCATCTGGGAAATGAGGAGCGCCGTCGGCCTGGGTTTGTGGAGATCATTCAGCACCTGGTCGATATGGGCGAGCTTCTCTTCCATCTGGGCCACCACTTTTTCTCCCCGGTCCTTCTCTCCGAGAGCCGCTGCCACGAGCCGCACCGAGCTCTCCACTTCCCCCACATTGGTGGGCCCCTTCACGATCACCACAGGAAAGCCCATGTCTTTATAGAGCTTGACCTGCTCCGGCCGGGAATAGGTGGAGCAGATGATGAGATCCGGATTGAGTGAAGTGAGATCCTCCATGGAAATCCCTGCGGACAGGGGGATCGTTTTCTGGATATCCTTTGTTTCTTCCGCCACATAGGAAATAGCCGGGTCCTTCGAAGAAAGGCTGCATGCCGCCAGGTGATCCCCGGGAACGATGCCGAGAATCATCGTATCGAGAGACTGGGAATCGGCAAGCACCTTCTTCGGCTTCCCTGGAATCTTCACTTCCGCGCCGGTATAGTCCTTCACTGTATACGCATCCGCTGCCGGGGCGGTCTCTTTCTTCTGGATCCCACAGCCTGCGGCGAAAAGGAGCGCCGCTGCCGCAAGGCACACTCCTGCCAGACCAAGTCGTCTCATAGATTTCTCCTTCTCTTATGAAATATATACACTTACATTATAAGCGGATGGGAAAATTTTATCCATCTCTCCAATAAAAAATCCGTCCCGCAGTGAGACGGAGTTTTTATTAGAAATGATGAGAAGAAAGCGGACCTTGCCGGACGCGGGGCCGCAGGGCCTTACCGCCGGGGAACGCCATTATCGGCGAGCCATCCGTCGAGATCGTCAGACAGCGAAAGACCGCCGGCATAATAGAACTCCAGCCCATGGCCTACATAGGCGCCGGGCACTTCTTTTGAAAGATCAGACATGCTGTCTCCGAAGCGGGTCCCCCCATTGGAGCTGAAAGGCAGAATGATTTTCCCCTGCCACTGGGCAGACTCAAGGAAGGTGAAGACAGGCATGGGCATCGTCGCCCACCATGTAGGATACCCGAGGAGGATCACATCATACTGGGACATATCCGGCACAGGGGACGCAAGCGGCGGCCGGCGATCCGCCATGAGGTCTGCCTGGGAGCCTTCGTAAATATTTCCTCCATAAGGCTGCGCCATAGTGATCCGATACAGCGCCGATCCTGTTTTCTCTGCCAGCAGCTCTGCCGCATGGGCGGTATTGCCGGAATAGGAGAAATACGCCGTCAGGATCCGCGGGTGGGCCGGCATATGAATGCTGCCCAGAGTGTATGAGGTAGACACCGTCCCTTCCCCGGGCTGCGCGCTCCGGGCGATGCGGAATCCCAGATTTCTATCCCAATCCTGCGGTGTGGTCACCGAGCGGTAGGCACTCCGCAAATGCTTGGCAAAATCATTGTACGCGCCGCCTCGGTTCACACGGAGGCTCCCTGATGCCGGGCCGGCAGGGTCCTTTACATTGCCTGTCTCGTAGGGTCCGTAATAATCAAAGACCCATTCCGATACATTGCCGTACATATTGTACAGTCCAAATGCATTGGGCGGCAATTCCCCGACGGGAATGGTTTCTCCCCGGTCCGCGCTGGACTGTACGTCCGGATTTTCCCGGGACACATAGTTTTCTTCAATCAGGTATGGATAGGTGCCATTAAAATTGGCCGCGTCACTCCGGATCTGGTCTCCTGTAGGGAAAATGCCGGTCGTCCCGCCGCGGGCGGCGTATTCCCACTCTGCCTCAGTCAGGAGCCGGTACCCGTTGGCGCTCCGGTCCCAGACCACATCTGTCCCGCTGATCTGGTACGCCGGTGTAAGTCCCCGGGCCTGGCTCAGCGCATTGCAGTACGCTGCCGCGTCATACCAGGACACATTTTCCACGGGCAGATCCTCTCCCTGGTGGGCGCTGGGATTTTTCCCCATGACCTCCTGGTACTCCTTCTGGGACACTTCATAAGGGCTCACATAGAAATCAGAGAGTTCCACCTCATGGGCGGTCTCATCGCGCCCGCGCTGGCGCTCGCTGTCAGGACTTCCCATTCTGAAACGTCCTCCCGGGATGCGCACCATGCCGTCTTCTGCCATTTCCCCGCGGGCCGCTGCCGCTGCCGCTGGAGATGTCGGCTGCCGGCTTCTCTCCATCCATACCGCCCCGGCTCCGGATGCTGCCAGCACCGCCGCCAATACCAAGCCCCAGATTTTTCCTTTTTTCATCACTCATTCCTCCCATCCCGGCATGCGTGGACTTTCTTCGCCAGCGCCGGTTTTCTACTATACAGATGACCGTAGTATACCTGCCTGTACGCCCCATGTATAATGCTTAATTTCCATCCGCTTCCATACGCACGCGGCATGAATCAGCCCGCACGCAGGCGCCTCATGGGAGCGGGCAGGGAAAAGCCGCCTCATAGCGAGACGGCTTCATATAAGGGGGATCAACGATGAAAAAATGGGTTCGTATAATTCGCGGCATCACCTCCTTTCATTGACGTATAGAGAGGAGCAAAAGCGGCAGATCTCCCCTGTTATTTGGAATTGTACTGCTCATCGGTTACAGGCTCCATCCAGGTGACGTTTTTGCCGTCACGCACTTCGGTGAATGTGAGCTGTACCAGACCTTCTTCAGCGGATGCGCCGTGCCAATGCTTGACGCCTGGCGGACACCAGATGGTATCTCCTTCATGGGCCACGGTCTTGGGACCGTTCCAGACCTGCGTCCACGCCGTGCCTTTCACAACCATCAGCCGCTGTCCGCCCGGATGGGTATGCCAGTTGGACCGCGCTCCCGGCGCGAAGTAGACATAGCTGCCGGTATACGTCGTATCCGGGGTCACTCCGAATACGGACTGATGGTGTACCTGGCCGGTGAAGTTGGGCGAATGCATGAGTCTCGGTGTCGTTTCATGTTCAATCACTTTGACGCCGTCCTGGGTCTGCTGGTATTCCGCCGCCTCCGCACCGGACATGCCGGCAAGGGGCAGGGCGGCCAGTGCAAGAGCAAAGATTGCTTTTTTCAAATTCATACTGTCACCTCTATCATTTATTTCAAATATTCATGGAAGAAATCAGACAATTTATCTACCGCCGGATTGACATATCTCGGATTGTCATAGAGACCGATGTGGGTCGCGCCGGGGATGACGTAGAGTTCCTTCGGTTCCTTCGCCATTTTATACGCATCTTCGCTGAGATACTTGGAAGCAGCGTTGCTGCCGACGATCATGAGCAGCGGGCGCGGGGAAATCCAGTCCACATGGTCAAATCCTGTATAGCCAAACATCTTGTCAAGGCTCGTAAAGCGATAGATATTTTCCGAGCGGGGATGCTGGCCCCGCGGTGTACGGTAGTATTCGTAGTATTCGCGGAAAGCGTCGCTATTGGGCCCCTGCGGGATTTCTTCCGGACTATTGGGCACGTAGTGAATGTATCTGACCGGGCCTCCGTTGGCCTCAATCGTGCGCTGCTCACCGATCTGGCGGAGTATTTCATTGCGGCCTTCATCGGTCATCGTGCCGCCCAGGCCTTCCCGGCGCGTTCTGCCGCTGTCCACGGCGCTGACAGTCGCCACCGCCTTGATGCGGGCTTCCGTCTCCGCAGCATGTACCGTGTAGCCGCCGCCGGCGCAGATGCCAAGTGCGCCGATATTGTTTCTATCGACGAAGGGCCGGGTCGTCAGATAATCCACAGCGGAGCGAATGTCTTCCGTGCGCGATTCCGGATCTTCCAGATGGCGCGGCACGCCGCCGCTTTCTCCCTGGTAAGCCGCGTCAAATGCGAGTGTGACGAAGCCCTTTTCTGCCAGTTTCTGCGCGTAGATGCCGGCAGTCTGTTCCTTGACGCCGCCGCCGGGATGAACTACGACGATGCTCTGGTACTTGTGATGTGCATCAAAGTCCTTCGGCATGTAAATTTCTCCGGCCAGCTTGATATCATCGGTGGATTTATCAAACCAGACTTTTTCTTTTTCCACCCCGTTGTCTCCGACAGGTACAGCCGCCGCTGCCATCTGCAGGCCCGACAGCGCGAGCAGTGATAGGATCGCCAGTGTTTTTAAGCGTTTGAATTTTTTCATATGATTTCCGCCTCATTTCCATGATATAGATTTTGAATTCATATCTGCTGCAGCTGATTTATGGACTCATTATATCGGGATGGAGGCGATATGTATAATGCTTAGGCAATATGGTCTATGATAGGCTGGAAGCATACTTTTGCAGACAGCCATATAGCAGAGGCGCGGCCTCCTCTGCCCTCCTCTGCTTCCTCATACCCAATGATCACCTTGCAGCCTTCTAATGACACTGTTTTATCCAATAAAAAACCGCTTCCCAAAGGAAACGGTTTCTTTATGTGTTCATCAGAAAGAAACGCCCTGCGAAAAAAGCGTCCCATCAGCCTTTCTCAGGACTCGGCGCTTTTCTGCATTGCCGCCAGTTCTTTCATCATCGCCGCAAGCCGCACCTGCTGGGCGCGGATCTTCTGCGTATCTTGGGACCCGCCTTTGCCGGCCTGTACCTTCGCGATGAGAGACATGTGCTCCTTCATGAGATCATAGGTCTTCAGCCGGAAATCAGCGAAATCTTTCGCCCCATGGGGAACGTCCACGGTGCGGAGATTCTTTTCCAGTTCATCAATGAGGCCATTGTACTGCGCGGCGAACTCTTCCGTGATCGCCGGATTCCCCGCGGTGAGCGCGGCCCGCTTCTCATTGGCCTCATCCACCATGGACTTTGTGGCGGCAATATAAGTCCGGAGCGCTTCCTTCTGGGCCGTGCGGAGTTTCGTGAGGAAATCACCGAAATTGGGGAAGGACCGGATCTGCCAGGTCCCGTCAGGCAGGCAGGAGAGATCTGCCGTCAGGGGAAATGGCTCTGCCAGATCGGGATGGGTCACGTCGATCTGAATCGCCGCGCTGTCTCCGGAAACGGCGGTGGTTTTTACATCCTTCGTGAGGAACGCCGTGATCCCTGCCCGCTCGGCGATCGCCGCCAGCTGGGACGTGCCCCCTTCCTTTTCCGTATCCCACTTTCCGCCGGCGACCGCATGGAGAATGTACTCCCGCATCTGCTCCACTACCGCAGGCTTCACCGCCTGGGCAATCTGCTGGACCTCCGCCTTCTGCGCCTCATCGCCCGCATCGGGCAGGCCTGCCGTCATGAGCGCGTCATACCCGCCGTCCAATACGGACCTGAGGTCCAGATGTTTCTCAAACGCCGCCCCGTCATGAGCGGCGGCCGCCTTCTGAAGAAGCTGTACCGTATAGGCCGGCGTTTTCACATAGTAGAGAAAGTACCATGCCGCGATGGCCATGGCCGCGGCTGCCGCCAGGGCGAGAGCCCACCATTTCTTTGCCATAGCTCCTCCTTACCGGCGTACCAGCCGGAGCCGTTTCAAAAGCTCGCCGAAGAGCTCTACATTGAGATAAGCGTAGCACCAGCCGTTCAGCAGGAAGACCAGCGCCACCATGACCGCGCCGGACACAGAAAAGACAGCTTTCCCCGGATCAGGATCAAAGCCGAGGAGTGACGACAGGGGCTGCCAGAGCCAGTGGAGAAACGTAACGAACCGCTCCAGCATGGACGACAAGGCATCAGCAATGCCCAGCACATAAATGGAAAAGACCACCTTGTACGACATTTCCACAAGGTAGGCGATGGTGGTCAAAAAAATCGCCCGTCCATGAGAAAGCTTGTGGGAAAAACTGTACCCGAGGGCGAGACCGAGCGCTCCCGCATACACCGCCGTAGTAAGGCCAATCTCCGGGCCGCCGATCATAGTCACCAGGAGGATCACCGCAATCGACGTGCCAAGGCCCCACTTCATGCCGTGAAAATAGGTCACCGCCCCGATGGGGGAAGCGGAAACGATCATCGTGATGAATACAAGGAAGGGCGCGATCAGTTTCAAAAGCACAAACATCGCCGCGATCGCCGCAGCCGCCGCCGCTTCCGTAAGTCTTCTCGTTCTTTCTACAGTCCTGTTCATTTACGTATCAGAAAGCAGGTCCTCTCCTGCTGCCATCCTCTCTTTCTTTTCCTTGGGCCACCGCTTGATCTGCGCCTCCCACGACCGGGCGTCATGGGCGCTATGGAATACATGGCTCCACACGAGCGCCACAGGCCGGCGGGACGCGGTATACCGGGCGCCGCGGCCGCTGTTGTGCGCCGCCACCCGCGCCGCCAGGTCGTCCACGGTATACCCCGTATAGAGCGACCCGTCCCGGCAGCGCACCATGTAAGTAAACCAGAGCCGCTCCGACCCTTCCTTCTCACCCATGACGGTCCCTCCTCCGCGGCGGATATGTATGTATCATACCATAGAAATTCAAACAGAAATTAAAAATCCGCCTCATGGAAAGGGCGGATTTTTAACGCATGAAAGCGGAATGGCGCAGGTGCTTCATGGGAGCGGGGTCTAAGGTCTGAGGTCAGAGGTCAGAAGCAGATTGTGCGTCATTTCCGCGGGGTCTGAAGTCTGGAGTCAGAAGTCTGAAGAGAAAAGCGGAAGGGCTTTTTTGTATGCGGCTGCGCCGCTGAGAATAAGCTGTCAGCTTTTGGCAATTGGCTTTTAGCGGAAATCGGAAGAAAACGTTCATAATCAGGCGCACCGCCCCCGGACATAAAAAA
>CAUBUJ010000053.1 GCA_958439155.1 uncultured Veillonellaceae bacterium | reverse complement strand
TTCTTATATAGCCCCGTGCGGTGGGGCCTTGATATAATGAATTGCATAGAATGCTATGTGATTGCAGAAAGGAGGTCCTCATGATCCATACACGTCGGGTTTTATATGCGTTCTCTCTTGCAGGCGCCGCGCTTTTTCTGGGCGGGTGCGGGCAGAGCGGGGCCGGGGCGGTTTCCATGGTGGAACATATAAGTGTTTCTTACAGCAGTGCCCTGTCTTACCTGGAAGACCGTTTCTATGGGGCAGAGTCCCGTGTGAGCGCTCTTGCCTCTCCCGAGACCTCTGCCGCAGGGAGCCAGGTGAACCGCCTCCTCGCAAAGATCCGCGGCGAGACAGAAAATGCGCTCCGCGGAGAAGACCGGAGCCGGGAGACAGCGCGGCGAGAAAATCTGCGGCGCCAGCTGGACCCGGCCAATCCCACCAATGAACTTCAGAATCAGCAGGACCGCGCCAATGACCGCGCCGCTGCCATTGAGGACAAAATCCAAAGCCGGCAGGCCGCCCAGGAGGAAGACACTTCCAAAAAATAAAAAGGCCCTGCCCCCGTGACGATGACAAGACCCGCAAAAAATATCCGCATCAGGACTTCAAAATCCAGATGCGGATATTTTTCATGGAACGACCGCGATCGCCGCCGTTCCCTTATTTTATTCTGTTACAAGTGTCCCCGTAAGGTCGCTCACATGCTCCACATGGTTCGCGTCACACCACGCGGCAAGCTCCTTCGTGATTCTCGGGATCGCGTCAGGGCTTGCGATGGTGGCAGTGCCCACCTGGACGGTGCTCGCGCCGGCAACAAGGAATTCCGCCGCGTCCGTCCCGGTCATGATGCCGCCGAGACCGCATACAGGGATTTTCACCGCGCAGGCCACCTGCCACACCATGCGGAGCGCCACCGGCTTCACTGCCGGACCGGAAAGGCCGCCGGTGATATTGCCCAGCACGGGCCGGCGGGTCCGGAGGTCAATGGCAATCCCCATGAGGGTATTGATGAGGGAAATCGCGTCCGCTCCCGCTTCTTCCACCGCTTTCGCGATAGATACGATATCGGTCACATTCGGCGAGAGCTTCACCATCACCGGCAGGTCTGTATGGGCCTTCACGATGCGGGTCACTTCCGCTGCCATGTCCGGATCGGTGCCGAAAGCAAGGCTTCCCTTTTTCACGTTCGGGCAGGAAATATTCATTTCCAGCGCGGAAATCCCCGGTACGGAGAGCGCTTCTGCCACCTCTCCGTATTCCTCTTCCGTGCGCCCTACAATGTTGGCGATGAGGGGCACGTCATAGTGCCGGAGCTCCGGCAGGTAGTGCTTCTTGAAATAGCCCACGCCGGGATTTTCGAGGCCGATGCAGTTCAGCATGCCGCTCGGGGTCTCCGCAACGCGCACGCCGGCGTTGCCTGCCCAGGGGGTCGATGCCAGACCTTTCAGGGAGATCGCCCCTACCTCAGAGAGGTCCATGTAATCTTTGTATTCCAGGCCGAATCCGAAGGTGCCCGACGCTGCGATGACAGGGCTCTTCATAGGGATGCCCAGGAAGTCTACGGAAAGATTCATAATACGACCTCCTTTGTGTTGAACACAGGGCCGTCAGCGCAGACTTTGAAATGGCCCGTGCCGTCCCGCTTGTCCGCCACGCACGCCAGGCACCCGCCGGTGCCGCAGCCCATGCGCCGCTCAAGAGAGGCTTCGCAGGGAATGCCCGACGCTTCGGCGAGCTCTGCCACTTTCCGCATCATGATGCCCGGGCCGCAGGTAATGACTTCCCTCACATCGCCTTCCGCAAAAATATCGGGAAGCACAGCGATGGAGAATCCTTTGATGCCATACGATCCGTCATCGGTGGTGACCACAAGACGGCGCAGGGAAATGGGGAAGAAATCTTTCCAGAACACTTCCTCCTTGTTCCGTCCGCCGATGACGATGGTCATCTGTCCCGGATCCGCCCGGCGGGAGGCAAAGAGCATAGGCGCGATGCCCACGCCGCCGCCGACGCCCACCATGTGGCCTGCCGGGAAGGTGAAGGAGTTTCCAAGAGGTCCTACGCTGTCCACCATGTCCCCCGGGCGCAGATGGGAGAGAATTTCCGTGCCGCTTCCTACGACGCGGTAGAAAATTTCTACCAGTCCCCGTCCCGGATCGGTGCCGGCGATGGAAATGGGCCGGCGGAGCAGTTTCGACGGATCGGGAATTTTCACATTGATGAACTGGCCCGGCCGGGCTTCCCGCGCGGTGCGGGGGAGCTCGATTTCCATACGCCAGATGGAGGGTCCTACCAGCTCATGCCGGCGGATGACCCCTTTTTCTATATAACCTGCCATTTAGCCCTCCTTTACATAGTCCTGGATGGCTTCTACATGGGTGATCTGTTCCTTGCCTGCCATGACGTTCAAAACTTCCCGCGCCGTATCGAGAGAAGTGAGGCAGGGGATGGCCAGTTCTACGGCGATGCGGCGCAGATCATAGCCTTGCTGCTCGATTTCCGTGCCGTAGGAAATGGTATTGATCACCGCGTCCACCTTGCCCGATTTCAGGTAGTTTTCGCAGTTCTCGCCCTTTTCATTCATCTTCTTCACGATTTCCACAGGGATGCCCTTTTCCTCAAAGACCGCGCCGGTGCCGGAGGTGCAGATGATGTGGTAGCCCGCTTCCACGAAGCCTTTCGCAAGGGCTGCCGCTTCTTCCTTGTCCCGGTCGCTCACGGTGATGAGGATGTTCCCTTTCGCCGGTACGTCCAGGTTGGACGCCACCACCGCTTTGTAAAGCGCTTCCTGGTAGGTATGGCCGATGCCCATCACTTCGCCGGTGGACTTCATTTCCGGTCCCAGCTTGATTTCTACGAGGCCCAGTTTGGAGAAGGAGAAGACCGGCGCCTTGATGGCCACGTACGGCTTGGGCGGCACAAGGCCCATGGGAATGCCCAGAGACGCGAGAGATTCGCCGAGGGCGATGCGGGTGGCGTATTCCACCATATTGATGCCGGTGATCTTGCTCATAAAAGGAACCGTCCGGGACGCGCGGGGGTTCACTTCGATCACGTAGACTTTGCCATTCACTACGATGAACTGGATATTGACGAGGCCTTTCACGTTCATGGCGACCGCGATATCCTTGGTGTACTTCACGAGGGTATCGATGATCTCCTGAGAAAGGGTCTGCGGCGGGTACACCGCGAAGGAGTCTCCCGAATGGACGCCGGCCCGTTCGATCTGTTCCATGATGCCCGGAATGCACACGTTGACGCCGTCGGAAATGGCGTCGATTTCCACTTCCCGACCTACCATGTACTGGTCGATCAGCACCGGGTGTTCGTGGGAGGCGACTACCGCTTCCCGCAGGTACTGGCGGAGTTCTCCTTCATCATAGACGATCTGCATGGCCCGGCCGCCGAGGACGTAGCTCGGACGGACGATGAGCGGATAAGACAGTTCCAGTGTCTTTTCCATCGCTTCCGCTACGCTTTCCACGAGGCAGCCCTTCGGACGGGGAATGCCCAGCTGGCCCATGAGGGTGTCGAACCGTTCCCGGTCTTCCGCCAGATCGATCCCTTCATTGGAAGTGCCGATGATGCGGATGCCCTGCTTGGCCATGGGGGTCGCCAGGTTGATCGCGGTCTGGCCGCCGAACTGGCAGATCACCCCTTCCGGCTTTTCCTTTTCGATGATTTCCATCACATCTTCTTCAGTGAGCGGTTCGAAGTAGAGGGAGTCCGACGTATCGAAGTCGGTAGACACCGTTTCCGGGTTGTTGTTGATGACGATGGATTTTTTCCCTGCCTTGCGGAGCGCCCAGGAAGCGTGGACCGAGCAGTAGTCGAATTCGATGCCCTGGCCGATGCGGATCGGACCGGAGCCGAAGACCACGACGGACCCTTTGCCCTGGGGCTTCACTTCATCTTCCTCGCTGTGGAAGGTGGAGTAGTAGTACGGCGTATGCGCCTCAAATTCGGCAGCGCAGGTATCGACCATCTTGTAGTCCGGATGGATATTAAGCTGCTTCTTCAGGCGGGTCACTTCTTTCGTCCCTTCCGGGATAAAGTGGGCGATGGCGCTGTCCGGCATCTGGATGCGCTTCGCGTTCCGGAGTGTATCCGGATTGAGCCCTTCCTTGCGGAGCCGCTCTTCTGCCATGATGATGTTTTTAATTTTATAGAGGAAGAACAGATCAATCTTGGTGATCCGGTTGATTTCTTCCGGTTCAATGCCCCGCCAGAGCGCTTCGGCGATGACGAAGAGACGTTCATCATCGACGCGGTGCAGGAGGCACCGGATATCATAGAGGGACTGGTTGTCCAGCTTGGCCAGATGGATGTACCCTTCCCCCACTTCGAGGCAGCGCAGCGCTTTGAGGAGCGCCCCTTCGAAAGTGCGGTCGATGGCCATCACTTCGCCTGTCGCTTTCATCTGCGTACCGATTTCCCGGTCCGCAAGGGTGAATTTTTCAAAAGGCCACCGCGGGAATTTCAGCACCACATAGTCGATGGACGGTTCGAAGCAGGCTTTCGTGTTCTTCGTGATGTCATTGGTGATTTCATCGAGATGGAGACCGAGGGCGATCTTGGCAGCTACTTTCGCGATGGGGTAGCCCGTCGCTTTGGAGGCAAGCGCGGAAGACCGGCTCACACGGGGATTCACTTCGATCACGTAGTAATGATTCGTCTTCGAATCGAGGGCGTACTGCACATTGCAGCCCCCTTCGATCTGGAGGTAGCGGATAATATTGATGGACGCGGTGCGGAGCATCTGGAACTGCTGATCCGTCAAGGTCTGCGTCGGAGCGACCACGATGGAGTCCCCGGTGTGGACGCCGACAGGGTCCACGTTTTCCATGGAGCACACGATGATGCAGTTGTCCGCGCTGTCCCGCATGACTTCGAATTCGATTTCCTTCCAGCCGGCGACGCTCCGTTCCACCAGGATTTGGCTGATCGGGGAGAGCTTCAGGCCGCGGTTGGCGATTTCTTCCATTTCATACCGGTCGTGGGCGATGCCGCCGCCGGTGCCGCCCAGGGTATAGGCCGGGCGGATAATCACCGGATAGCCAATGCGATTGGCAAATTCCATGGCCGGTTCCAGTTCCTCGAAAATTTCCGATTCCGGCACAGGCTGGTGGATTTCTTCCATCGCTTCCTTGAAAAGTTCCCGGTCTTCCGCGTGCTTGATCGCGTGGAGAGACGACCCGAGGAGCTTCACATTGTATTTCTCCAGCACCCCTGCGTCGGAGAGCTGCACCGCCATATTGAGGCCCACCTGGCCGCCGAGAGTGGCAAGGAGCGCGTCAGGCCGTTCTTTCTTGATCACTTCCGTCACGAAAGGAAGGGTAATCGGCTCGATATAGACCCGGTCCGCAATGTCCACATCGGTCATGATGGTGGAAGGATTGCTGTTCACCAGAACCACTTCTATCCCTTCCTCGCGAAGCGAACGGCATGCCTGGGTCCCTGCGTAGTCAAATTCCGCTGCCTGCCCGATGATGATCGGACCGGAACCAATGACCAGGACTTTCTTCACGTCTTTGTTGATCATTTCTTGAAAGCCTCCATTGCTTCTTTAAACTGGGTGAAAAGATAGAAATTGTCTGTCGGTCCCGGCGCCGCTTCCGGATGGTACTGCACCGTCTGGATGGGGAGCGTCTTGTGGCGGAACCCTTCGATGGTGCCGTCATTGACGCTCCGGTGGGTCACTTCCATGCACTCCGGCAGGTCTTCATCGCTCACGGCGTAGCCGTGGTTCTGGCTGGTAATGTACACCCGGCCTGTGCGGAGATCCTTCACAGGATGGTTCGCGCCGCGGTGGCCGAAAGGCAGCTTGAAAGTCTTCGCGCCGAGAGCAAGCGCCGTCACCTGGAGACCCATGCAGATGCCGAACATGGGACGCTTCCCGAGAAGCTTCTTCACCGTGTCTACCACATAGGAGAGATCCTGCGGATCCCCCGGTCCAGGAGAGAGGAAAATGCCGTCCGGGTCATCCGCGAGGAGCGTTTCCGCCGGGGTGTGCGCCGGGAAGACATGGATGGTGCAGTCATTGGCCGCAAGGCTTACGAGAATGTTTTTCTTGAGGCCGCAGTCAAGGAGGGACACTTTATATTTCCCATTGCCGTAGGTATAAGGCGCGTCGGTGGTGACCCGCTCCACCTGGTCGTGATGAAGAGGTTTAGCAAGCATCGCCTGGATCTCTTCCTCGCTGGTCTTCTCGCTTACGATGACGCCCTTCATGACGCCCTGTGTGCGGAGTACCCTCGTAATGGCGCGGGTGTCAATGTTGTAGAGGCACGGCACGTGGTAACGCTCGATGAAATCGGAAATCGGTTCCTTGCATTCCCAGTTGCTCGGATGGAAACAGAGCTGGTCTACGATGTATCCTGCGGCTGCCGGTTTTTTATTCTGCATGAATTCATTGTTGGCGCCGTAATTGCCGATGAGCGGATAGGTGAGCGTCAGAATCTGCCCTTCATAGGAAGGATCGGTGAAACATTCCTGGTAGCCGGTCATGCCCGTATTGAAGACCACTTCCCCCAGTCCCTCTGCCGTTCCCAGGAGCTCGCCTGCGAAACGGGATCCATTTTCAAGAATGAGATACCCTCTCATTTCAGCACCTTTCCTTCCTTCATGACCACTTCCCCATCGACCACGGTGAGGACTGCCTTTCCTTTCAGTGTGACCCCTTCAAAAGGCGTAAAGAGCGCCTTCGTGTAGAGATCCTTGCCGTGGACGGTCCATTCCTTATTGGGATCCACCACAGTCACATCCGCCGGTTTTCCCGCTTCGAGAATCCCGCCTTCCACGCCGAGAAGACGCGCCGGCGCGATGGACATGACTTTCACGATCGTTTCCGGCGTAATCCGGCCCTTGTGGTAGAGCTCGGTCAGCACCGCTGCCAGCGACGTTTCCAGTCCGGCGATGCCGTTGGGAGCGCAGCAGAAAGGCACATCCTTCTCTTCATTGGTGTGCGGCGCGTGATCGGTAATGACCGCGTCAATGGTGCCGTCCACCAGCCCTTCAATGAGAGCCTGCCGGTCCTCTTCCGTCCGGATGGGCGGCGCCATCTTGAAAGCCGTATCATAATGCTTCAGCTCTTCGTCAGTGAAGAAAAGATGCTGCGCTGTCACTTCCGTCGTCACCGGGAGGCCTTCCGCCTTCGCCCGGCGGATCAGATCGAGCGCCCCTTTCGAGCTCACATGGGCCACATGGAGATGGCATCCCGTAAGTTTAGCCAGGATAATATCCCGGGCCACCGCCAGATCTTCCCCAGCGGCAGGCCGGCCGGTCACGCCGATCCGGTAGGACACAGCCCCTTCATTCATGAAGCCCTGGGCGCACATGGTGGTATCTTCCGCATGGTCGATCACCATCTTGCCGAACATGTGGGCATACTCCATGGCGCGGCGCATGAAATTGGCATTCTCCACATAATGGCCGTCATCGGAGAAAGCCGCCGCGCCGGCCGCTGCCATATCGCCCATTTCAGAGAGCTTCTTGCCTTCCAGATTCTTGGAAATGGCGCCGATGATGCTCACCTTCACCACGCCTGCTTCTTCCACCCGTTCCTGCACCGTACGGAGCACCGCTGCCGAGTCGATCACTGGCTTTGTATTGGCCATGGTCGCCACCCGGGTGATGCCGCCGGCCGCCGCTGCCTGGGTACCGGTATGAATATCTTCCTTTGCTTCCTGTCCAGGCTCGCGGAGGTGCACATGCATATCAATGAGACCGGGCATGACGAAGCATCCGGACGCATCATACACCTCGGCGCCTGCTGTATCCGCCGTGCCGCCCACAGAGAGGATCTTCCCATTCTCAATGACCACATCGCCTATTTCATGCTGGTGCTTGGCCGGATTGATGATCGTACCATTCTTAATGACCAGTTTCAAGATCTTTCCCCTCCGTCTGCGTCAAATACAGGAGCGCCATGCGGATGGCGACACCATTTCTTACCTCTTCCTGAATCATGGACTGATCGTCATAGGCCACATCATAAGCGATCTCCACGCCCCGGTTCATCGGACCCGGATGGAGCACCACCGCCCCGGGCTTGGCAAGGGCGAGCCGCTCCGCATTGAGTCCGAAAATCCGGGCATATTCCCGAAGGGTCGGGAAGAAACCGGCTGCTGCCCGTTCCAGCTGGATCCGGAGCACATTGATCGCATCCGCCCCGCGGAGAGCATCTTCCATATTGTCATCCACGATGGCCCCCATCGCTTCCAGCTCCTTCGGCACGAGCGTTCGCGGCCCGTAGAGATGAACCTCTGCGCCCATCTTAAGGAAACCGTAAATATCACTCCGCGCCACCCGGGAATGGAGAACATCCCCGAGGATGGTGTACTTCATCCCCTTGAAAGGAATCCCTGCCTGGCGCACCGTATAGAGATCGAGCAGCGCCTGGCTCGGATGGGCATGCGCGCCGTCACCGGCATTGTAAATCACCGGCGTCTTCACCATGGGACTCCACACCTTGGATGCAAAAACAGCGGCCCCCTCTGACGAATCACGAATAATGACACCATCGATCCCCATGGCTGACACCGTGAGGAGCGTATCCCGCATACTTTCACCTTTCGTCATCGAGCTGCCGCTCTTTGTAATATTCACCACATCGGCGCCGAGATACTTTCCAGCAAACTCGAAAGAACTCCGCGTCCGTGTAGACGCTTCAGAAAATACTGTCACAATGGACTTCCCCCGGAGGTAGTCCTTCTTCTTATTCCCTGAAAGCACGATTTTCTTCATCTGATCTGCTACATCCAATACCCGCTCGATCTCTTCCCGGCTGAAATCCTCCAGCCCAAGGATAGAACGGCCTGTAAGCGTAACCTTTCCCATGTCGGCCTCCCTCCGCAGTATCTGCATATTTATTCTAAAAAGAACGCATAATATGCAGATTATACAGCATCTTCCCTTGATTCCCTGAAAAATGCCCAAAAAAACTCATTCTTAAATATGTTAATGGATATGCATGAAAAATACAAGGGGGAAAGAAAAGATTTATAGGGGAAATTGGGAAATGTGCGTTATAACTGCCGCAAAGGAGAGAGGCCTCATTGACGGCGGGATCAAAGGTCTGGGGCCCGCGGCGGATGGTGCATCATTGGCGTGGAGTCTGAAGTCTGGAGACAGAAGTCGGAAGAGGAAAGAGGAAGGACTTTTTGTATGGCGGCTCCGCCGCGCGATGGAAAGCACAGAGTACAGAGCGCAAAGCGCAGAGCCATGGTACGCCGCCTTACAGCAATGGGCGGCGGAATTTTATGAAAGCCCTTCCGCTTCACGGTACAAGACGGCATGGTCGTCATCTCGACCGGTCGTATCCTGCGATATGCCTGATTTACGCATGCACATAAACCAAAAGCAGAAAAATGACATCTCGCAAGGCTCGCCCCCCAAGGGGAGAGCTGGCCAAGGGCCTGAGAGGGGCGCGCCTGCGTACATGGTGGTTTTGAGCTGGATATGAGCACATTCGAAAAGATAATCGTAGTCATCGGAAAATATTTTCATTACGGTTTTAAAACCAGTGTATTCCCGTCCTCATCCCCTCTCAGCCTCCTCCGTCGGCAGGCCCGCGCTGCCAAGTAAGGAAGGGGCAAAGCCCGCTCTCATAGCAGCGGAGAGCGTGACCACTGGCACCCTCTCCTCCCCTGCCCGGGGCGAGCCCTGTGCAGTGCCATATTTCTGTTTTAGGTTTGTACGCATGCGTAAACTATGCATATCGCAGAAATGATGAAAACCAGGGCTCGCCCCTTTTTAGGGGGAGAGCTGTCAGCGGAGCTGACTGAGAGGGGATATGCCTGCCGATACTCGAAATCATCGCACCTGAGGCCGCGCGCCTGCGCACAAACTTCACTACACGGTAAGCTTCGCCGCCCATTCGAAGTCTTGCCGGCCCGAAGGTATGTGAGATCTCTCCACTCCTCACATCATTTTCTGTTTCCGGTTATGCACATACCGATGAATATACGACCGGTCGAGATGACCCACATTGCGAGGAAATCGCATCTGAGGTCGCGTGCCTGCGTACCAACTTCAAAATCCCATTCAGCTCCCCGCCCATTTAGAGTTGGCCGGTGCCCGTAGGGAGGGGTCCATGCATGATGGCGTTAGCCGCAGCGCTTGTTCGAGCGAAGCGAGTTGCGCGGAGGGTAGCGATCATGCTTGGACCCCAGGCCAACTCTACTGGGCGGCGCTTTCTTTTCTTTGCTTCGTTTCTTTTCTTGGGCGGCCAAG
>CAUBUJ010000052.1 GCA_958439155.1 uncultured Veillonellaceae bacterium | reverse complement strand
GGGAAAATCTGGACGGCCATGACGATGACCGTTTTCGCCCAGGGCCAGATGGTCTGCGGCCAGTAGGCCCGGTCCACTTCACCTGCCTCTTCCCAGCGCTCCACGTTGGCAAATCCTACAAGGTTCACCCCGAGGCGCGCCGCGAGCCGTTTGATTTTCTGCTTGAGGAGCGCTTTTTCTCTTGGTGTTAGTTCTGCGGCATCGCTCATTGCAGGGCCTCCCCCAGTTCATGAATGAGATCGCCGCTGTTTTCAAGGCCCGCCGAGAGACGGATGAGGCCGGCGGTGATGCCGTCCCGCTGGAGCTCTTCCGGTGTGCTCCCCCGGTGGGAGGTCTTGATGGGATAGGACAGGGTGGTGGCGGTGCCCGCAAGACTGGGCACGTACCGGATGGACGAGAGCGCCCGGATGAAAGCAAACACTTCTTTTTCCCCGCCGCGGATGGTAAAGCTCACCATGCCGCCGTAGAGGCCTTCCGTGAACTGGGCGCGGGCCCGCGCGTGGAAGGGAGAGGATGCCAGTCCTGGATAGAAGACTTTCGTCACTTTGTGATGGGAGGAGAGAAATTCCGCGATGGCCAGGGCGTTTTCCGACTGCTTCCGCACCCGCAGGGGGAGTGTCCGGAGGCTTCTTGCCAGGAGCCAGCTGTCGAAAGCGCCGAGGGCCGGGCCGTAGAGGACCTGGGTCTTCCGGATCTGTTCTATGAGATCCTTCCTGCCCGATGCGCTTCCCGCGACGAGATCGCTGTGCCCGCCAAGGTACTTCGTGGCGCTCGCCAGAACCAGGTCCGCTCCGAGGAAAAGAGGACGGGCGATGACGCCGGTGGCGAAGGTATTGTCCACGAAGAAGAGGGCGCCTTTGTGATGGGCGGTCTTTGCGATGGCAGGAAGATCGGGAATTTCCAGAAGGGGATTGCTCAGCGTTTCCGTATAGACCAGCTTCGTTCCCTCCGGAATGAGTTCCTCCGGATTTCCCCGGGAAAGATCAGTAAAGGTCACATGGACGCCGAAGCGGGTGAGCTCATTTTTAAGGAAAGAATAGACGCCGCCGTAGAGAACGGGAGAGGCCACCACATGGTCGCCGGGAGAGAGTACCGAAAGAAGAGACGTGGTGATCGCCGCCATGCCGGAAGAAAAGACGAGTCCTTCCTCCGCGCCGTCGGCAGCGGCGATGAGTCTGGCCGCGGCGTCGCTGGAAGGATTTTTCATGCGGCTGTAAATGTAGCCGTCCCGGCGTCCTTCATAAATGTCCTCCACCGCTTCGCCATTGTCGAAGGAAAAAACAGACGTGGCGTAAATGGGGAGTGTTTCCGGCACGGAATCACGGAGCGCCGGATCTTTATAATCCTGGCCGTCTCCGGTATGGATGAGGGAAGTTTCAAGATGTTTTTCTTTTGTCATAATGTCCTCCAGAAAAAGGGTATAGAAAAAGCCGGCGCGCAGGGCAGCCGACTTTGGGGAAACATAGTTTCTGTACGTTTATGTACGCCAAAGAGAGCTGTCCTCCAAACAGGTACAGCTCATACAAGCGGTGATCCATATTTCATGGTAAGAAAGGGAACGTTTCATCATCCGGCCTCCGCAATAAAAAAACTTCCGCCCCGAAAGGGACGAAAGTATCGTGTATCCACCCAATTTCAACCGCATGTCGCCATGCGGAACTCAAGAAGTACTCTGATTTCTCTTGCATACTCCGGCGCTGTAACGGGCGCGCCCGGAGAGCCTACCTGTCGGCCCTGCCGGCTCGGGAACGCACTTTCCCTGCGGGACCGGCGCTCCTTTTCACCACGGCGGAGCTCTCTGCAGCAGGTCCTTCGCAGGTACTCTTTTCCTTCCTTGCCATACCGGGAGAAGTCATCGCTTCTCCCCTTTGATTGCGCTTATTCTACCATCGCATGCCAGGGCCGTCAAGGCACATCCGCCTTTGCAGATATGTTTTATTCATAGGAAAAGAATGATTGGATAAGAAAAAGGAATGGCAGGGAAGAGAAATTTCTTTTTTTCAAGGAGAGAGGATGAGAGAGAAGAGGGGAAGAAAAAGGCCGGTCAATCCCGTCTTTTCCGATAAGGAAAGAAATGACGCTTTCTAAAAAGGGAAGGGCCGTCCTATGTTATAATAAAAGGGATAATCGAATCGTTTCACAGGAGTGTATGATGAGCAAAAAATTTTTTACCATCACCTACGGCTGCCAGATGAATGAGTCCGATACGGAACGGATCAACGGGCAGCTCGCAGAATTGGGATATACCGAAGCGGCCGCCATGGACGAGGCTGACGTGATTATTATGAATACCTGCAGCATCCGGCAGAACGCAGAAGAAAAAGTCTACGGCAAGATGGGGGAAATCAAGAAGCTGAAAGCAAAGAATCCCCATCTGCTCCTGGGCATTATGGGATGCATGGCCCAGGAAAATAAAAGGAAACTGATCGCCCGGATGCCTCTTATTGATTTTGTGCTGGGCCCCTACCATATTCATGACTTGAAAGAGGTAGTGACGGAGCTCCAGGAAGGGGCGTCCCACATCGTGCGGACAGAAATGAATCCGGAGCGGGTGAAGGATTACAGCGAGCTCCGGGCATCCAGGAAGAGCCATATTTTTGCGTGGGTGCCCATTATGCAGGGGTGCAATAAATTCTGCACCTACTGTATCGTTCCCTATGTGCGGGGCCGCCAGACGAGCCGCACCGTAGAGGATATTGTGGGGGAAGCGGAGAGCCTTGCGGCCGATGGGTACAAGGAAATTACCCTTCTTGGGCAGAATGTCAATTCCTACGGTCTCGATTTCCGGGACGGCACGGATTTTTCCACGCTTATCAGGGCCCTGGATCAAGTGGATGGCATCGAGCGGATCCGCTACATGACCTCCCATCCGCGGGACATGACTTTTGCCATGGTGGACGCCATGGCGGAGTCCCCGAAGGTGGCGCGGCAGATGCACCTCCCTGTGCAGCACGGTCATAATGAAATGCTCCGCCGCATGAACCGGGGCTACACCATTGAGCATTTCCTGGAGCTGCTCTCCTATGTGCGGGAGAAGATGCCGGATATTACAGTCACCACCGACCTCATCACCGGTTTCCCCGGCGAGACGGAAGAAATGCACCAGGCGACGCTCCGCCTTCTCAGGGAAGCGCAGTTTGACTCTGCCTATACTTTCATCTATTCTCCCCGGCAGGGAACGCCGGCGGCGCGCATGGAAGACCAGGTGCCGGAAGAGGTGAAGAAACGGCGTCTCCAGGAACTGATGGATACAGAAAATAAAATTAGTCTCCGGAAGAATGAGGCCATGGTGGGAAAGACCTATACGATCATTGTGGAAGGGCCGACGAAGCAGGATGACTGCTGCTGGTACGGCCGCACGTCAGGCAATAAAATGATTCTTTTCCCCAGGACGGAAGGCATTTCCATAGGGGATACGGTGGACGCGGAAGTAGAGCAGGCCCAGACCTGGCTGCTCAAGGGAAAACTTCTCTGAAGATCATTGCGGAAAGCCCGGTGCCGGGCTTTTTGACAGTTATGAGGAAAGGAACGAAGCAGGACATGGCAAAAACACCGCTCATGGATCAATACAGGAAGATCAAGGAGCACTATCCGGACGCGCTTCTTTTTTTCCGGCTCGGCGATTTTTATGAAATGTTTTTTGACGACGCGGTCACCGCGTCACGGGAACTGGAACTGACTCTGACAGGAAGAAACGCCGGCATGGATGAGAGGGCGCCCATGTGCGGCGTGCCTTACCACGCGGCGGAGACTTACATTTACCGGCTCATCCAGAAGGGGTACCGCGTGGCCATCTGCGAACAGATGGAGGACCCGAAGAAGGCAAAAGGTCTGGTGAAGCGGGAAGTGATCAAAGTGGTCACTCCTGGGACCATTCTTTTTGAAAATGCCATCGCGGACAAATCGAACAATTACCTTCTCTACGCCATCGAAGAAGGAAAGACTCTCGCCGCGGTCATGGCGGACGTGTCCACCGGGGAATGCTGGTGGGGTGAGTGGGATTTAAAGAAAGAAAAGAGCGATTTCTTTGACATGCTTTCTGTGTACAGCCCGGCGGAGGCGGTGCTCGCCGTGTCGGACAATTTGTACCAGGAGATCGGGTCGTACTGCGCGTCCCGTCTGGGAGCGTGCCTCCTCTCCCGGAGAGATCCGGCGGAAGCGGAGAAAGCGCCCCTGCCGGAAGCGGCCTCCGCCATGGACGCGGCGCCGGTGCGTCACGCTTTCGCAGGCCTTGCGCAGTACCTGAAAGAAATGATGAAGCAGAATACGCCGGCCATCCACATGACGGCGCCGCTCCGGGAAGACCACACGCTGACCCTTGCGGAAGACGCGCTGCGCAATCTGGAAATCACGAAAAATATGCGCGACGGCGGGCGGAAGGGAACCCTTCTGGAAGTGCTGGACTATACCCATACCGCCATGGGAGCGCGCCTTCTAAAGCGCTGGCTCGAGCGGCCTTTGACGGACGTGAATGAGATCCTCCTCCGGCAGAGCGCGGTGGAAGAACTGGTGAATCACGCGACGGAACTGGAAAAATTGGAACAGATTCTGTCCCGTGTCTTTGATTTCGAGCGCATCCTCGGCCGCATTGAAGCCAATACGACCTCCCCGAAAGACCTTCTCGCCCTTAAAGCGTCCCTTGGCATGATGCCGTCTCTGAAAGAGCTCCTCAGCGGCGCGTCGTCCCTGCTTCTCAAAAAATGGAATGGCCAGATCGGCATCCACGGGCCGGTGTATGACCTGCTGGACCGGGCCATGGACGAGAACGGCACGGGAAATATCCGGGACGGCCGGTACATCCGGAAAGGATTCAATGCCGAGCTCGACGAAGTGCGGTCTCTCTCGGAAAACAGCCGCCAGTGGATCGCCGATCTGGAAGAGAAAGAAAAAGAGAAAACAGGAATCAAGCTGAAGATCGGCTTCAACAATGTATTCGGCTACTATTTTGAAATTTCCCACGCCAATAAACTGCCCATTCCGGAATACTTCGTGCGGAAGCAGACCCTGGCCAACGCGGAGCGCTATATCACGCCGGAACTGAAAGAATTCGAAGTGAAAGCGCTCTCGGCGAAGGAAAAGACGGAAACACTGGAACTTAAAATTTATCAGGACGTGAAGGCCGAGATCCGTCCGGTGATTTCCGATATGCAGCGCACCGCCCGGGCTCTCGCCGCGGTGGACTGTCTGGCGAGCCTGGCCAGAGCCGCCCTGAAAGACCGGTACATCCGGCCCGGCATTGCCGCGGACGGGCGGATCGCCATCAAGGACGGACGCCATCCCATGGTGGAACACGCTCTCCGGCGGGAAATGTTCGTTCCCAATGACACGCTCCTCAACCATGACGACCAGGAAATTCTCATCATCACCGGCCCCAATATGGCAGGAAAATCCACCTACATGCGCCAGGTGGCGGTGCTGGTCATCATGGCGCAGATTGGCTCCTTCATTCCCGCCCGGTCAGCCTCGTTCTCCCCGGTGGACCGGATCTTCACCCGCGTCGGGGCGACCGATGATATTTCCACCGGCCAGAGCACGTTCATGGTGGAAATGCAGGAAGTGTCCCAGATTCTACGGGGCGCTACGAAAAACAGCTTGATCCTTCTCGACGAGATCGGCCGGGGCACCAGCACCTATGACGGCATGAGCATCGCCCGGGCGGTGGTGGAATACATTGACAGCAAAATTCACGCCTATACCTTTTTCGCGACGCACTACCATGAGCTGTCGGTGATGGAGTCCCAGAGCAGGCATATCAAGAACTATACGGTCACCGTGAAGGAACGGGGCCGGGATATTACCTTCCTCCGGCGGATCGTTCCAGGCGCGGCGGACAGGAGCTACGGCATTCACGTGGCAAGGCTGGCAGGCCTGCCGGAATCCCTCCTGAAGCGGTCGGAAGAGATTCTCCATTCCCTCGAAGAGGAGGGCGCTCCCGCCCAGCCGGCGCCGGCGTCCCCGCAGGAAAGCGCAGCAGCCGATCTCTTCACGGCGCCCATCATTGACGAGCTCCGCAATCTGGATGTAATGAGCAAAACACCGATTGAGGCGATGGAAATCCTCTTCCGCCTCAGCAAAGAAGCAAAGGAGGCCCGGTAAATGGCTTTGATTCATGTACTCGATGCGGTGACCGCCAGCCAGATCGCTGCAGGGGAAGTGGTAGAGCGGCCGGTGAACGCCGTAAAGGAACTGGCGGAAAACGCCATCGACGCCGGTGCCACCGATATTGAGGTGGAAATCGCCGGCGGCGGCATTTCTTATCTCCGGGTCACTGACAATGGCTGCGGCATGTCCCCGGAAGACGCGAAGCTCTCCATCGTGCGCCATGCCACCAGCAAAATCCAGAGCGTGGACAATATTTACCATATCGCGTCCCTCGGGTTCCGCGGGGAGGCACTGGCCAGCATTTCTTCCGTGTCGAAGATGACCATTACCACCCGGACGAAAGACGCGGCGGAAGGCACCGTGGTCCGCGTGGAAGGGGGTGCGGTGCGGAAAGTGGAGCCTGCCGGCGCGCCGGAAGGGACCACTGTGGAAGCGTCGGACCTTTTTTACAATGTGCCGGCGCGGAAAAAATTTCTCAAATCCGAACGGGCCGAAGGAAGCCGCATCAACCAGATGATCGGGAAAATGGCCATGGCCAATCCGGAGATCGCTTTCCGCCTCATCAATAATGGCCGGACTGTTATAGAGACGCCGGGGAACGGGCGCCTGCTGGACGCGCTGTCCGCCCTGTATGGCCTCGAAACGGCGGGAGAAATGCTTCCCGTATCCGCAGAGGAGCCAGAGCTGCTCCTGGAGGGGCTCATTTCCAAGCCTTCCCTCCTGAAGAGCAGCCGCCAGCAGCAAACCCTCATCGTGAACCGGCGGATCGTGGAAAACAGCGCCATTTCCAAAGCGGTAGACAATGCCTACCATTCGCTTCTTCCGCGGAACGGCTATCCTGTGCTGGTGCTCCACCTCCATGTGCCGCCGGAATCGGTGGACGTCAATGTGCATCCCCAGAAGCGGGAAGTGAAATTCGCCGATGAGCAGGCCATATTCCGCCTGGTCTACCACGCGGTGCTCCAGACCCTCACTTCCCAGTCCACGCCGGAACATATCGCCGCGGCTATGATCAAGTCCAGCGAAAAGGAGGCGCTCCCCGCGTCAGCCATAGCGACGGTGGATAGATCAGGCGCTCCGGAACCGGGGGAGGAAGCGGGCCAGTCTGTTTCTTCCTGGAAAGAAAGCGGCGCCTCCTGGCAGGAAAGCCGGCCATCCTCCTATGGGGGCGGCGGAGGAAACAAGCCGGCAGTGGGCGCATGGAAGAATGGCGCCGCGGAGCGGCAGGAATACCGCCCCGAAGGAAACGCGAAGGAAATGCTCTCAAAAGAGCCGGTCTTTTCCCGGCGGGAAGAGCCGCCCCGGACAGATCCCCTCTTTGAGGACATTCCCTCCCAGGAAGAAGAGCCGGTCATTCCCCTCGGGCAGATCGCGGACTGCTTCATCGTGTGCCAGCATGGACGGGATCTGTTCCTCATCGACCAGCACGCCGCCCATGAACGGGTCCGCTATGACCGCCTGTCCGAAGCGGCAGGAGGCATCCCGGTGCAGGAGATTCTCGTGCCCTACCTGATCCACGCCGATCCGTCCGATGTGGACCTGCTTCTCTCGAAAGAAGGGGAGCTGCGCCGCCTCGGCGTCGTGCTGGAGCAGGCAGGCCCTGACGTGGTCCGCGTCACCGCCGCGCCGGAAGATCTCTCAGAGAGCGATATGGAGCGGGTCATCCGGGATGTGCTCGTCGCGTGGCACCAGAAAGACGTTCCCTCTCCGGAAACGCTCCGCCACCGCATGCTCGCCTACGCGGCGTGCCGCGGCGCCATCAAGGCGGGAGATCCCCTCAATATCCGGCAGATGAGGGAACTCATCCATGACCTCTTCCATACATCCCGTCCCTTCGTCTGTCCCCACGGGCGGCCCACCATCGTCCGGTTCACGCCGGAAGAACTGGGACGCCTCTTCCACCGCACATGATCCGGGTCACTACGGTGTGGAAAGCGCCGGGCCCGCTTGTGGAAACCGCGCGCCGCCGGGCGGAAGAACTGGGACTTCCCTTTATAGAGCGCGCTGCCGCTCTTCCCCTTCTCGGCAGCGGGGAAGACTCTTTCCTCGTCTATGGGAAGGAAGAGCCGGTGCTGTGGCATGACGGAGAAATCCACGCCTTCCATACAGGCACGGCGAAACTCCGCCTCCTCCAGATGGAGCGGGGCAGCGCGGACCGGCTCTGCCGCCTCTTGCCGGAAGGGACAGCGTCCGTCCTGGACTGCACCTTCGGCGAAGGAAAAGACTCGATGGTTCTGTCCTGGTACCTGGGCAGCGGAGGAACGGTGACCGCCCTGGAAAAAAGCGCCTCCCTCTGGGAAATCGGGCAATACGGCATTTCCCATTTCAAAGATCCCAAGGAAAGCCTCACTGCGGCGATCCGCCGGATCCGTCTTATCCGCGCAGATTTCCGAAATTTCCTGGCCCATGCGCAGCGGGATGCTTATGACGTGGTCTACTTTGATACCATGTTCCGCAGGCCCGTCAAGGCGGAAGAAAATAAAAGAGACGCTTTCCGGAGCGGCGCCTGCTACGACAGGCTCGATGAAGAGGTCCTCTCGGCGGCGCTCAAAGCGGCGCGGAAACGGGTCATTGTGAAAGAACGGCCCTTCTCCCAGGTGTTCCGGCTCGGCTGTTTCCAGCATCTCTATTACCACAAGGGACAAACTACAGCGTACGGCGTCATTGACAAATGAGGAGGCATCCATGAAACCCTCTGTGATTACCATATTGGGACCGACCGCCTCGGGGAAAACCGCGATGGCCGTGCGCCTGGCGAAAAAACTGGGATGCGTCGTTATTTCCGGCGACGCCTTCCAGGTCTACCGGGGCATGGACATCGGTACGGCGAAAGTCACCCCGGAAGAAGCGGGCGGCGTCCCCCATGAGCTGGTGGATATTTTGGACCCGGAAGAACCCTATTCGGCGGCGCGCTTCTGCGAGCTCGCTTCGGCGGTGATCCACAGGGAAAATGCCAAAGGAAAGATTCCCATTCTCGCCGGCGGCACCGGGCTCTACGTCCAGAGCCTCCTGGAAGGGTATGAATTTCTTCCCAAAGGAGAAGGACGGAAGGGGAAATGGCAGGCCTTTTACAAAGAACAGGGAATGGAGGGCCTTGTGAGGGAAATCCGGAAACGGGATCCGCAAAGAGCGGTGCCCCTCGACCCGCAGCGGTGCATCCGCCTTCTGGAAGTGCTCGATATGGGCGTGGAAAAGCCGGAACCGGGGAAACGTGGTAAACTAATATACAGCGGGCCCGTGATCGGCCTTGCCATGGACCGGGCATGGCTCTATGAACGGATCAATGAACGGGTGCGCCTCATGATGGCCCGCGGGCTCTTGGAAGAAGTCCAATCCCTTCTGAAAAGAGGGGTCCCGGAAGACGCCCAGTCCATGCGGGGCATTGGCTATAAAGAAATGATTCCTGCCGTCAAGGGAGACATCTCCCTGGAAGAGGCGGAAGCGCTCATACAGAGAAACACCCGCCGCTTCGCCAAACGCCAGCTCACCTGGTACCGCCGGATGCCTTACATCCAGTGGTTTGAAAGAAAGCGGGGAGAGAAGGAAGACACCTTCGCGGCGGCGGTGGAACATTATGTTGTAACGAAGATCAGAGGAGAATCGGAATGGAAGGAAAGATGAATTTACAAGACACATTTCTCAATGAAGCAAGGAAGGAAAATGCCATGGTGAGCATCTTTCTCCTGAGCGGTGTCCAGCTGAAAGGGCGGGTTAAATCCTTCGACAGCTTCACCGTCCTTCTGGTCAGCGAAAACCGGTCGCAGCTCATTTACAAACACGCCATTTCCACGATCCAGAGAATTTAACATTGGAAAAATCAGGAGGGGCCTCCGCCCTTGTAATTTGCGCCCGCTCACGGTATAATGATGCTTGTATGTGAACTGTGTCTCAGTTTTTCGAGCACTCCGGCGAATCACCGGGATACAGCAATTTTCCATCAGGAGGATAAATATGCTTACAGCAGAACAGAAAAAAGAAGTCATCGAACAGTACGCCGTCCATGAAGGCGACACCGGATCTCCGGAAGTACAGGTAGCGATCCTCACCAAGAGAATCAACATCCTGACCGAACATCTGAAATCCCACAAGAAAGACCATCATTCCCGCCGGGGCCTTTTGAAAATGGTCGGCCAGCGCAGAAACATGCTGGAATACCTCCGCCGCAGCGACATTGAAAGATACAGAGC
>CAUBUJ010000051.1 GCA_958439155.1 uncultured Veillonellaceae bacterium | reverse complement strand
TGGAATGGAAAGCGGCAGCGGTTTCCTGGGATGACACCTTTTCCATGCCCCAGGGGGCGCGCCTGCTTCCGGCGCCTCTTTCCATTGTGGCGCGGGAAGGGGGAAACCGCGGGGACTACCTCATCATTCTCCGTCTTCCTGAAGAGAAGGATATTGTGATCGGCAGCAAAGGAACGATGCATTTTCCCAAAGGGTACTATGTGTACACCGGCTCGGCGAAGAAACATCTGGACCAGCGCATCGCCCATCACCGGCGCATCCGGAAGAAGAAACACTGGCACCTCGATTACTTCCGGCCCTGTGCGGAGTGGGTCGGCGCCATTCCCATCCGCACCGCGGAGGATCTGGAGCATGACCTGGCCCATGCGGCGGGAGCCATCGCGGACTGGATGATTCCCGGCTTCGGCTGCACCGACTGCGCCTGCCCGTCCCATCTTTTCGGGTTTCATGAAGACCCCATGCATCTTCCCGCCTTTACGAAGCTGGAAGAAGATTTCTGCATCAACCGGCTCCAGAAGTGGATCACCACCTGAGAGGATACTTTTCCCTGCTCAGTTTTAAAATGCCATGAATAATGATAAAATGAAATTAGATATTCATAGAAATGGGGAAGGGGCTCCGTTCTTCTGTGGAGAGGCCTTCCCTGTGAGACATTCCACTCTTCCTGGAGGTGGTCTTATGAAATGGCAGTATAAAGCAGGGACTCTGCTTCTGGCTCTTCTGGCGGCGGCAGCGCTCGCGGCGGACGCGGCAGGGGAAATGATTGAACAGAAATCGGTGCTTGGCGGGAAAGTGCTTTCCATGATCAAAGCGGGCACGCCCGTCGTGGAGGGGCAGGTCCTGGCCATGGTGGAGACCATCGCCGGACCGGTGCCCGCGGCGAAAGCGGCGGCTGACGGCGTAGTGAAAGAAGTCAAAGTACAGGAAGGAGACACTGTCGAGAGAAATACGGTGCTCCTTCTGCTGGAAAAACAGTAATTCCTATGTTATATAGAGCAGGAGTTTGTATGCGTGTATTGGGAAAGAGAAAATTAGCGGCTTTTGGCGCGGCGCTGGCTCTCATGGGCTCGTGCCTCGCGGCTCCTTCCGCGGCGGCAGAGGAAACGGCTTTTATGCCTGTCTCCGAAGTGCGGGAAGGCATGAGGGGCTACGCGAAAACTGTCGTCCATGGCCGCGATATTACCACCTTTGATGTCGATGTAATGGGAATCATGAAAAATAAGGGCGCCACCGGCGGCGATCTGATCCTGGTGAAAGTGAGCGGCCCTGTGATTGAGGCATCCAACGGCATCGCCCAGGGGATGAGCGGAAGCCCGGTCTATATTGACGGCAAACTGGTGGGGGCTGTCGCTTACGGCTTCCCCCAGTCCGGCGGCCGTATCGGCATGGTGACGCCCATTTCCGACATGCTCCGCCTCTGGACCATCGACGACAAGAGCGTTCCTTCCCTTCTGCCGGAACCTTCTGACGGGCTTGTCCCGGTGACGACGCCCCTCATGGCGGCAGGATACAATGAGAGCGCCATGGACTATCTCTCAGAGAAAATGGGGGATTTCCACATGACGCCCTATGCGGCGGCATCGGGCGCCGGCGATGAGGCGCCGTACCCCCTCGAAGCGGGGAGCGCTGTAGCGGCGTCCCTTGTCACAGGGGACCTCAAGCTGGGCGCTATCGGCACCGTCACCTATGTGGACGGCGACCATATGGTGGCGTTCGGCCATCCTTTCCGCAGCAAGGGGACGTCTTCCTATTTCATGAACAATTCCTACATCTTCACGGTGATTCCCAGCCACAACATTCCTTTCAAACTGGGGTCTGTCGGGGCTGAAATCGGCGAAGTGAGCCAGGACCGGGGCGCCGGCATCAGCGGCGTTTCCGGCGTGATCCCTGATTCGACGGCGCTCCACGCGTCGGTGCGGGATCTCGATCTGGGAAACGTCAAAAATCTTTCAGTCCGCATGATCCAGGATGAAGCGCTCCTTCCCACCTTGTCCGCCACTTCGGTGTACAACGCGGTGAGCAATGTCATCGACCGGCAGGGCGAGGGCACCGTGGCGCTCACGTACACCCTCTATCCGGAAAATGAAAAACAGGTACCTTTCACCCGGTCCAATATGTACTGGGCAAAGAGCGACGCCGCGGAAAAGAGTGTAGACGAGCTCTACAATGTGGTCAAAATTCTGGAACAGAACCGCTTCGAGCCGTATACGCTCCGCCGGATCCAGGTGGACGTAGACGTGACGAAGGAGCGGAAGACAGCGCAGCTTCTCGACGCGACGGCTACGCCGATGATCGTAAGCCCGGGGGATGCCATTTCCGTCCGGGTGCGCCTTGCGCCCTATCGGGGAACGATTTTCTACAAAGATCTCGTATTCAATGTACCGAAGGACCAGCCCTACGGGGACATGATTCTCGAAGTGCGCGGCGGCGGCGTGATTCCTCTGCCCTACCTGATGGAGCAGCAGAAGTACAATCTCACTGATGAGATTCTGGAACGGCTCCGTACGTACAAAGATTTCAAAGATCTCCAGAATAAGCTCATGAAGGAAGACAGGAACAACCAGATCGTAGCGGAAATTCTCGATCCGGAAGTGAGCATGATCGCAAAAGACGGGGGCAGCGCCTCGGACGTGAAGATCCAGGAGAAGAAAAAAGTGGAAGAGCCGGATTACCTGAAGAACGGCGAAAACGGGGCGGATGGTGCCAAGGAAAAAGAAGCGGCCGTGAGCCGGGTAGACACGGATTATGTGGTATACGGCGACGGGCAGTTCACCTTCAAGGTGCTGCCGGAAGCGGAACGGGACAAAGCCCTGGCGAAGCTGAAAAGCCGCAATGAAAAACTCCGGCTGACCTTGAAAAACCAGGAAAAGGAAGAAATGAAAAACGCTTCCCATGAAAAAGAAGAGGCTTCCAAGCCGGCAGGAAACGCGTGAAAAGAGGGGGCCTGGCCCCTTTTTCTTTTCACATGCAGAGGAAAATCAGAGAAAAAGTCTATTGATTTTTTCTATTACTGTAGACTATAATAATAATAATTACCAGAAAAAGAGGGCCTATCCGCGGGATGCCCCTCTGTTTCTGTCATTCGCAGCACGAAGGAGGACCTATGACAGGCTTTTTGGAAAGTCTCGGCGCGCAGACCATCGGCATGTTCCACCAGTTCGGCGCGGTAGTGCTCCTTCTCGTGTCTGCCCTGTCCCAGTTTCATAAGATCCGCCTTCCTGAGACGGCCAGGCAGTGCTATGACCTGGGGGTGAAGTCCTTTCCCATCGTGGCGCTGACCCTGCTTTTTACAGGGATGGTGCTTTCCTTCCAGATCGCCGGGGAACTGGTGAAGTACGGCGCTGATTTTTCCGTCGGGGCCATTGTGGCCATCGGCATGGGCCGTGAACTGGGGCCGGTCCTCTGCGGGGTGGTGCTCGCAGGCCGGGTGGGCGCGGCGATTACCGCGGAAATCGGCACCATGCGCGTTACCGAGCAGATCGACGCGCTCCGGTGCATGGCGGTGAATCCCGTGGCGTACCTGGTGGTGCCGCGCCTGGCGGCATGCGTTCTCATGCTGCCCCTGCTCAATGTATTCGGCGTTGCCATCGGTGTTGCCGGAGGCATGATCGTGGCGTCTCTCACGGATCACATTTCCGCCTATACCTTTATGCATTCCATCGATATCTACTGCGGGCCGGCAGACCTCTACATGGGCATGGTGAAATCCCTCTTTTTCGGGATGATCGTTGCCCTCGTAGGCTGTGACCGGGGCATGACCTGCACCGCCGGCGCCGAAGGGGTGGGGCGGGCCACCACCCAGTCGGTGGTGTACTCCATTATCATGCTCTTCGCGGCGAATTATTTCCTGTCGTCCATTCTGTTTTGAGGAAAGCCTATGATTGAGCTTGCGCATGTTTACAAGTCCTTCGGGACCCGGCACATTTTAAAAGATGTCAATCTGTCCGTGCGGGACGGGGAAACCATGGTCATATTAGGCGCTTCCGGATCAGGGAAATCCACCATATTAAAGCTCATTATGGGCCTCCTTCCCCCCGACAAGGGAACCGTCATGGTCGACGGGAAAAACATTCCTGACCTTCCGGAAGACGCGCTCAATGAAGAGAGGCGCCATATGGGGATGGTGTTCCAGTATTCTGCTCTCTTCGATTCGATGAACGTGAAAGAAAACGTAGCCTTCGGCCTCCGGCAGCACCTCCATCTTTCAGAAGAGGAGATCAGCCGGATTGTAAAAGAAAAGCTCCGTCTCGTGGGGCTCTCCGGGATCGAATCTCTCATGCCTGCCAATTTGTCCGGCGGCATGAAAAAGCGGGTGAGCCTTGCCCGGGCAGCGGCGATGAATCCATCCATCATTCTCTATGACGAGCCTACGGCGGGGCTGGATCCGATCATGTCCACCACGATCAGTCATCTGATCCGCCGCACCCAGGAGGAGATGCACGCTACGAGCATTGTCGTCACTCATGATATGAAATCAGCCAATGAAATCGCGGACCGCATGGCTTTCCTCTATGAAGGATCATTCCTCGCCATAGGGAAGCCGCAGGATTTATACGCGTCCCGTGACATGCGGGTCCAGCAGTTTGTACACGGCTGGGAAAAGCCGGAAAGACCAGAGGGAGGGGAAGAACGATGAAATGGAGCACAGAAGCGAAGGTAGGGGCATTTACCCTGGCGGGACTCCTGACCTTCGCCGTCATCATTGTCCAGCTCTCCCATGTGGTGCTTTTTGGGAAAGAAGGATTTCACGTGACCGGTTATTTCCGGGAAGCGGAAGGCATCACTCCCGGAAGCCCGGTGCGCTACGCCGGCGTGGAAGTGGGGCGGGTCGATTCTGTCTCGGTGGACAAAGGAGAGGCTCTTTTGTCCCTCCGTTTTTATGAGGGCAGTGAAATTCCCAAAGATGCGGCTTTTTCCATCCAGACCAGCAGCGTCATGGGCGGCCAGTATGTGAAAGTCGCTGACGGCCACGCCGAGGGCGGTATCCTCGAAGAGGGGATGGTCATCCACGGCAGCGCCGCTCCCGGATTTGACTCAGCCATGAATAAAATGGACAAGCTCGCCGACTCGGCGCAGAAGCTCCTGGACGGCATGAATACCGTCGTGGGAGACCGCGCGTCCCAGGACCATGTGAAGGGAACTCTTGCCAATGTGGACGCGGTGACGCAGAATCTGGCGGTGCTCACCGCCCAGGGGATTGAGATCGCCGATCATGTGCAGAGCATGACCGCCCAGATGGATGCCCAGCTGGCCTCTCTGTCCCAGGGATTTAACGGAGACGGACAGGCCGGGGCGAAAGCGCGGACCATCCTGGACAACCTGGCGGTGACCTCGGAAAACGCGAAGGAACTTTCCTTCCAGGCGCGGAGCCTCTCAGGAAAATTATCCAGCGCAGGATCCGCGTTCCGCCTGTCAGGGGAGGGGGAATTGTTATATAATACGACAGACAAAGAATTTTCTCCCAATGTATCCGTGAAATTCGGCGATGACCGCTATGTCCGGTTTGGCCTGGAAGCGGTGGGAGAGGATTCCCTCTTCAACGGGCAGTACGGCGTCAGGAAAGACCAGTGGGATTTCTACGGCGGCATGATCCGCGGAGAGGTAGGCGCCGGAGCCATGTACCATGGGGATCGGTGGCGCATCGGCGGGGATCTCTATGACCCGAATGACCTGACATTCCGCTTCAAAGGAGGATGGCAGGTGGCGCCGGATCTCTTCGCCGTGGTACAGACCATCCAGCCGGAAAAACGGCGGGGCGGCGGAAATTATATTGGACTCAGCTATCAGTATTGATTGGAATACAAGAGAAGGGATGGACATAGACATGAAGAAAACAGGATATCGCGTACTGGCACTGGCCATTGTGATGGCTCTTTCCGCGGGAACAGCCATGGCAAAAGACACGGTGAAGGGAGAACCGGCGCCGTCCGCGGCGGAAACTGTGGCCCGCGCGGTGGAACATCCGGCGAAGGCTGTGAATTTTGACAATATGCTCCTGGCGGAAAAACTCCCCGCGGCGAAAGCGGCGTCTCCTGCGGAAACGATCCAGATCGACCTGCACAGCGCGGTGGTGACTGCCATCCAGAACAACCGGGATATCCGCATTTCTGAATACTCCCTGAAAGAAGCGGAAGCGGCCGTGTCCGAAGCGGTAGCGGCGAAGAACCCCACCCTTGATTACACCTGGGGTTATTCCCGGAAAAGCGCGGAAAGCGTGGATCAGCGTACCGGTGCGGTGAGAAATGTCATTCAAGAAGGCTACGCCAACGGTCTTAACGCGAACTGGGTGCTCTGGACCGGCGGCAAGGTAGAAGGCCTCATTGACGCGGCGCGGTACCAGCGGGACGCGGCAGAGCAGGCGGTATACCTTTCCGAAGCGGACACGAAGCTTGCCGCGACGAACGCTTACTACCAGTATCTCGAAGCGATCAATCTGGAAGACGTCAGCAAAGAGTCGGTGGATAATCTGACAGGCCACCTCACCAACGTGCAGCAGCAGTACAACGCAGGCATTGTAGCCAAGCTGGATGTGCTCTCGTCCAATGTATCTCTGGCCAACGCGAAGCAGAGCTACATTTCCGCGAAGAATGCCCGGGAACTGGCAGAAGCGAATCTGAACAACATTATGCGTCTTCCGATGTCGACAAAACTGACTCCGGCAGATACCCATTTCCCGGAACCGGAATTTACGGTCACCATGGACCAGGCCCTCGCCATGGCTGACGCGTCCCGCTGGGAAATTGCCCAGGCGGAAGCGGCACTGGGCGCGGCAAAGGAGCAGCTCAGATCCGCCAAGGCAGGCTACATGCCGTCCCTGTCCGTAGGGGGCGGCTACAACTGGCAGGATGAAGATTTCCCCGGCTTTGACCATGAAGGATGGAGCGTCACCGGCGGCCTTTCCTGGTCCCTCTGGGACGGCGGCGCCACGAGAGCCAAGGTGGCCTCTGCGGACGCGGCGGTGAAGTCTGCCGAAGAAACTTTGGCCCAGGCCCGGGAAAGCGTAGCCCTTGAAGTGCGGCAGGACTACCTCAATATTCTCTCCGCGAAAGAAAAGATCCGCGCCACCGAAGCGGCAGTGGCGGAAGCGGAAGAAGCCTACAAGATCGCCACGGTCCGCTACAAATCCGGTGTGGGCATCAACCTGGATGTGCTCGACGCCCAGCTGAATCTGAACTCGGCCCGGACCAACTACATCACCGCTCTCTACGATTACAATACGGGCCTTGCGACGCTTGAAAAAGCCATCGGCATTCCTGCGGTGCTCCGGGAGAAGAAATAATTCTCCGCAGGACATCCATTCCTTTTTTTTGAAAGCATAGAAATAGAAAGACTCGTCAGTCATTTCACGGATAGAAGTGACGGGCGAGTCTTTTTGATGGAAAAGTTTTCCCCAGGGCTTACTGCTTTTTCCAGCGGAGCAGATGATTCTGGAGCAGATGGAGGGCGTAATTGATGCCGATGCCGAGGAAAGCAAGAGACACAATGGCGCCGTACATGGCGGGAATGTGGAAGGTTTCCTGGGAATACATTACGAGGTACCCGAGCCCTGCGGTGGCGCCGATCATTTCGGCCGCGACCACGGCCATGACGCAGTAGGAAGCGCCGAGCCGTATGCCGGTCAGGATATCCGGCGCCGCCGCAGGGAGGATGACTTTCCGGAAAATAAAGGATTTCGACGCCCCCATGGACTGTACGGAGTGGATCAGGAGAGGATCTGTATTCCTGACGCCGCCGGCTGTGTTGAGGAGCACCGGCCAGAGGGAGGCCCAGAAGATGATGAGATCCTTCGAGAGCTCACCGAGGCCGAAGAATAGGATGAACACCGGGAAAAGGGCAAAGGCAGACATTTGCCGGAAGCATTGAATGAGGAGGCTCAGAGCGGCTTCTGCAGGACGGAAGAAGCCGATGAGAATTCCCAGAACGATGCCGACGGCGGTAGACAGAGCCAATCCGATCAGGACACGCTGGAGGCTCCAGAAGGAGTGCTCTCCCAGTTCCCCGCTCCGGGCCATTTCCCAGAGGGCAGCGAAGACTTCAGACGGCGGGCTGAGGTAGGTCGCCTGGATCCAGCCCAGGCGCGGCGCCGCTTCCCAGAGGAGAAAGAACAGGAATAGACCGGAACCTTTGAGAAGGATGGTTTTTCCCGGAAGGGAAAAGATGGACGAGGATGCTTCTTTTTCTTCACGGAGAGGGAAGGAAATGGAACGGATGGATATCATAAGGCCCTCCTTTGGAATGCCTGGAACTTCATCACTTCCGCTTTCAGCTGTTCCCAGGCATAATGACGGATCTCGGAGAATGCAGCAGAGTCGCGGATCGCTTCATCCCGCGGGCGGGGAAGATCAATGGGAATGATTTCTTTGATGGTTCCCGGGTGGGATGTCATGAGGGCGATCCGGTCCGAAAGGAGGATGGCCTCATCAATGCTGTGGGTGATGAAAAGGATGGTCTTCCGGTTCTTTTCCCAGATCCGGAGCAGTTCCATCTGGAGAATCTCCCGGGTCTGCGCGTCAAGGGCGGCGAAGGGCTCGTCCATGAGGAGGAGATCCGGCTGATACGCCAGGACCCTGGCGATGGCTACGCGCTGGCGCATGCCCCCGGAGAGCTGGTGCGGGTATTGGTCGGCATAATCTTCCAGTCCCACCAGCTGGAGATAATGACGGGCCCGTTCCCGCCGCTCTCTCGCAGGGACATGGCGGATCTCAAGGCCGATTTCCAGATTTTCCAGAATGGTCCGCCATGGGAGGAGGGCATATCCCTGGAAGACGATGCCCCGGTCAAAGCTCCGTTTCTCAAAAGGCTTTCCATCGATGGTGATGGTGCCGCCATCCGCGTCGGAAAGACCCCCGAGTATGTTGAGGAAGGTGGACTTGCCGCAGCCGCTGGGCCCGAGGATGGAGAGAAATTCCCCTTCCCGGATGTCAAGGGAGAAATTCTGCAGGATGGAAAGTGTCTCTGTATGTCCTTTCTGGCGGAGGGTGAATGTTTTTGTAATGCCTTCTGCGTGGACTTTTGTCTGTGTCATGAGGCCTCCTTTATGCTTTGAAAGCAGGGTTGTATTCGTTGGTGTAGACGTCGGACGCTTTCAGCTTTCCTTTCGGCAGCTTTCCTTCTTCTTCGAGACGTTCGATCCAGTAGGAAATATTCTTTTCCGGCACCAGCTGGTCCGGGTAGAAGGTAAACATTTCCGTTTCTTCCAGTTTGAAATTGAACCGCTTCGCCATGAGCTTCTTCGCTTCTTCCGGATGGGCGTTGTTCCACTGGGCCGCCTTGGAGAGGATGGCAATCAGTTCTTTCACCGCTTCCGGGTGTTTTCTGGCGAATTCCCCATTCACCGAATAGGGGCACATGCCGCTCACGCCGCCGTCGATGTCAAAGTCGCTGAAGAGCATGCGGAAATCTTTCGTATTGGCAGCGGTGCGGCCGGACGCGAGGGGATGGATGATGGCAAGATCGGTATCGCCCCGGGCGAGGGCCAGTTCCTGCTGTTCATCCGGTGCGGTCTTGAATTTGAGACTCTTCGGATCAAGACCGTTGTCCAGGAGGTATTTCTTCGTCACGTATTCCGAGCAGGCGCCGAAACTGTTCATGCCGATGGTTTTTCCTGCCAGGTCTTTCACGGAATGAATGGGGGAGTCCGCGCGGACGAAGTACTTCATATGGGGATTTTCTTTCGTGGACATGCTGCCGCCGGCGATGACGCGGATATCTGCCCCTTTGGCGACGGCTGCGGCGATGAGCGGGGTGTGGCGGGTGATCACGTCCAGGTTGCCGCTCACCAGGGACGGCACGAACTGGCCCGGCGCGATTTTTCCCATGTACTTCGGTTTCACGTGGGCGTCTTTGAAGTAGCCCAGATCGTCCGCGAGATACACCAGGTCGTAGTAGGTCCATTCAGGATAGCGGAATTCCACCACTTCTTTTCCGTCTGCCGGAAGGGCGGCGGTTTTCTTTTCTTCCCCGCCGCATCCAGAGAGGAAAAGGACTGCGGAAAAAGCGGCTGCCGCGGCGATGCCGATGTATTTTATCCAGCGTTTTGTGTTCATGAGAGTCTCCTTTTATATATGAGAAAATCAAATCAAATGGGCAGGGTCAGGGATTTCTCCGCCTTTCTCGCACGGCGTTTAAGGAGCCGAAATTCCGGCAGTGCGCGGCCCCTTCGGCGCTGACAGACTGCCTGCCGTAGCGTTTCTTGTCTTCCCCGATGGGGCAGACCGCGACGCACCGGCCGCAGGGATAGCGGAATTCATTTTTCAGCTGCTGGTGGTACAAGGCGCACCGCCGCTTATCCATGTCCGCCTGGATCCGGTCGCTCCTTGGAGTGAACGCTTTGGTGGGGCAGTTTCTCATGCACAGGCCGCAGCGGATACAGAGCTCTTTTTCCTGCATCTTGTTCGGCGTAAGCGGCGCGTCGGTGATGACCGACACAAGGCGGATCCGCGGGCCGTATTCCTTCGTGAGGAGGGTGTGATTGACGCCGATCGTGCCAAGGCCGGCATATTTTCCGGCGAAGACGTGGGAAAAGGCGGCTTCCGGCTTTTTTACAAGCACGGAAATATCACCATAGCAGTCCCGCGGGAAGAAATGGGCCCGGAAGCCCGCTTCATTGAGGAAGCTTGCCATCCGCCAGGCATTTTCATCGAGCATGCGGTTTGTCGTATTGTACAGCTCGGAATAGACCACCGACGGCGTGGTTTCAATCATGGAAGGGAAAATCTGGACGGCCATGACGATGACCGTTTTCGCCCAGGGCCAGATGGTCT
>CAUBUJ010000050.1 GCA_958439155.1 uncultured Veillonellaceae bacterium | reverse complement strand
GCCTGCGAAGGCGGCGTGGGAAGCTGTATCATGACCAATGTGGATTTCCCGAAAGTGAAAGCCCTCCTGGACCTTCCGGCAGACTGGAATCCGCGTCTCCTCATTTCCCTCGGCTATCCGGACCACGCCAGCGTCGTCGTGCCCGTCCCGGCAAGCGGCGACACCAGCTACTACGTCAATGAAGACAGAGACTACTTCGTGCCGAAACGGAGCGAAGCGGACGTGACACTCTGGAAATAAAAAAGATGGAAGAGAGCTCCTATGGGGCTCCTTTTGTTTTTGGGCTAATCAAAAAATAATAAAATTCGGCAGGTATAACGCTTGTCAAAATGGTAAATATCTGATATTATAACCTATGTCGTATTCCTGAATAGCTCAGTTGGTAGAGCAATCGGCTGTTAACCGATCGGTCGTAGGTTCGAGTCCTACTTCAGGAGCCATGGCCTGTTCGTCAAGTGGTTAAGACACCGCCCTTTCACGGCGGGTTCGGGGGTTCGAATCCCCCACAGGTCACCAATTTTATTATGGGCGATTAGCTCAGCTGGGAGAGCGCTTGCCTTACAAGCAAGATGTCAGCAGTTCGATCCTGTTATCGCCCACCAATAGAAGAAAGCAGTCTGCAGCGCAATGCCGGACTGCTTTTTTCGTGCGCGGAAAAAGAAAAGATAGGGAGACCGATCAGACCCATCATGAAAGACATGGATCAGGTGATCTTATGCATAGACGGTGACTGCTCTTGAGAGAAGGGAGATTTTCTCGTGAACCCATCGGATGGAATTTCACTTATCTTAGGTATGATATAATACAGAAAATAAGGTACAGATGGGAGGAGCGACTATGGCGTATGGCGCAAACCGGCTGACGGAAGAGGATGTGAAGCACCAGTTCATTACACCGGCCCTTCATAAGCGGTGGAAACCGGAACAGCTCCGTATGGAATACAAGATCACCGACGGCCAGGTGATTTTGAAGGGAAATCTCCATACCCGGGCGAAGCCGAAAAAGGCGGATTATGTACTGTTTTCATCGGCAGCAGAGCCCCTGGCCATTGTTGAGGCGAAAGATCAGACCCATCTGCCCAGCTACGGCATCCAGCAGGCCAAGGAGTATGCTGCCATGCTGGGCGTGTCCTTTGCGTACAGTTCCAATGGGGAAAGCTTCGTGGAATATGATTTTCTTACCGGCGTGGAGCGGAATATTCCTATGGAAAACTTCCCCAGTGAAGAAGAGCTCCTCTGCCGTATCCGGAAGGAATCCAACGGCGGCAAGGGCCTTGGCAGCGCGGAAAAGAAAGTGATGGATACGCCGTGGTATGCCAGCCCTACTACCTGGCCGCCCCGTTACTACCAGCGGCAGGCAGTGAACCGGGCGGCCTGGCACATCGCGAGGGGAGATAAGCGCCTTCTCCTGGTGATGGCGACGGGCACAGGGAAAACCTATGTGGCGTTCCAGCTGATTTACCGGCTTCTCAAGAGCGGACTTGTGCGCAAAGTGCTTTATCTGGCAGACCGGAATATATTGGTGGATCAATCGATCAAGCAGGACTTCAGCCCTCTCGAAAAAGTGATTCACAAAGTGAATTATAAGAAAGACAAGCACACCAGGCAGACCGCCCATCAGGTCTATTTTTCTCTGTACCACCAGCTCATTGGAGAAAATGGACGGAAGCAGTATGCAGAGCTGTTCCAGCCCGATTTCTTTGATCTCATCATTGTGGACGAATGTCACCGCGGGTCGGCGAAAGACGACAGCCAGTGGCGGGAAATCCTTAATTACTTCCAGGACGCTGTGCAGCTCGGCATGACAGCGACGCCGAAAGAAACAAAGTATATTTCCAATCTGACTTACTTTGGCGATCCTGTGTATACGTACAGCTTGAATCAAGGCATCCAGGACGGATTCCTCGCGCCGTTCAAAGTGATCCGGGTGACGCTCAATATCGGCGACGGATGGCGGCCGGTGAAAGGGCAGACCGATGCCTTTGGGCATATCATTCCCGACAGGGTATACATGAATCCGGACTATGATTATAAAATTGTCCTCCAGGACCGCATACGGGAAGTGGCCCATACCATTTCCCAGTATTTGAGGAAAACCGATCCCATGGCGAAAACCATCGTGTTCTGTGCCGATGAAGACCACGCGGAACGGATGCGGCAGGCCCTGGCCGCTGAAAATCCGGAAGAAATGCAAAAGAATTCCGACTACGTGGTGCGCATCACCGGGAGCGACATCTATGGGAAAAGCAAACTGGACCGTTTCATTTCGGTCACAGAGCCGTACCCGGTCATCGCCACCACATCGAAGCTCCTCTCTACCGGCGTGGATACGAAAATGGTGAAGCTCATTGTACTGGACAAGTGGATCCAGTCCATGACGGAATTCAAACAGATCATCGGCCGGGGGACCAGACTGAAAGAAGAGGAAGGAAAAACCAATTTTACCATCATGGATTTCCGCAATGTGTCCAGTCTCTTTGCGGACCCTGAATGGGATGGGCCCATCATGGTCGCTCCTGATTTCAGGGAGAACACACCAGGCGGGGAGGCCCAGCCATCTTCTGATCCTGGCAGTGATCCTGGCAGCGGCGGAAACAGCGGAAAAGGCATCAGCGAGAAGAGCAAGCTCTATGGCAAACCGCTGGTGCGCAAAGACGGATGCAAAGTTTACACGCTGAATCACATGATCTCCGTGTACGATACTGACGGGAAACTGCTGCAGCAGGAAAATATCATCGACTATACGAAGCGGAACATCCGCGGAGAATTTGCCTCCCTTGACGCTTTCATCCGCCGGTGGAACGGAGAGAAGAAGAAAGAAGTGATCCGCCAGCTTTTCAAAGACTGGTGCATCGATCTGGAAGCGCTGAAACAGGACGAGCATATGGAAGCGGTGGACGACTACGACTTCATCTGCCACCTGGCGTATGACCAGAAGCCGCTCACCCGGAAAGAACGGGCAGAAGCGGTGAAGCACGGCCCCTTCCTCTCCCATTACCAGGGGGCGGCGCGGGAAGTTCTCTCCACGCTTCTCGACCAGTACATGAATACCAGCGTGTACGACATTGAGCAGAACAAAGTGCTCCAACTGCCTGTGTTCCAGAAGTATGGCACGCTGGGGCGGATCATCAAGAAAACCTTCGGTGGAAAAGAAGAATATGAAAAAGCGGTGCGCCAGCTGGCGGACGAATTGTACCAGGTGGTGTAAGCCATAGAGGGCTGCCGGAAGGCAGCCATTTCTTTGTGAGGGAATCATGACAAGCATTACAAGCTTTGTGAAACAAGTGCGCAACATCATGCGCAATGACGCCGGCGTCAATGGAGACGCCCAGCGCATCGAGCAGCTCGCGTGGATGCTCTTTCTGAAAATTTATGATACCCGGGAAGAAGACTGGGAACTGGATGATGAAAACTACCGGTCCATCATTCCAGAAGAATGCCGCTGGCGCCATTGGGCCCATGACAGAGGCGACGGGAAGGCTCTCACTGGGGATGACCTCCTGAATTTCGTGAACAATACACTGTTTGTGAAATTGAAAAAACTTCCTGTTTCTCCAGATACGCCCAACCGGGGCCTCCTCGTGCGGGCGGTCTTTGAAGACGCGAACAACTACATGAAAGACGGCGTAGCCCTCCGGCAGGTGGTCAACGTGATCGACGACATTGATCTCACCGATACAGAGACGAGCCATGCCTTCGGCGATATTTACGAATCCATCTTGAAAGAAATCCAGAGCGCCGGCGCGGCAGGGGAATTTTACACGCCCCGGGCGGTGACCCGTTTCATGGCGCATATGATCCGGCCTGCGGTGGGGGAAGTGATGGCTGATTTCGCCTGCGGCACCGGCGGCTTTCTCACAAGCTGGCTCGCGGAACTGACTCCGCAGATCAAGACTACAGAGGACCAGGAAAAGGCAGGAAAATCCATTTACGGCATGGAAAAGAAACAATTCCCCTACATGCTGTGCGTGACGAACCTCCTTCTCCACGGCATGGACTCGCCCCGCCTCGTCCACGGCAATTCCCTCACCCAGAAGAATCTCCTCGACTATACGGAGAAAGACAGCTTCGACGTGATCCTCATGAATCCGCCCTACGGGGGCAGCGAACAGGAAGGGGTACAGAGCTTCTTCCCGTCGGACATGCAGAGCAGTGAGACCGCAGACCTTTTCGTGGCGCTCATCCTTCACCGCCTGAAGCGGGGCGGCCGGGCCGCGGTGATTCTCCCTGACGGCTTCCTCTTCGGCACGGACGGGGCGAAACTCGCCATCAAAAAAGAACTGATGGAGAAGACCCATCTCCACACCATCATCCGCATGCCTGGGAGCGTCTTCGCGCCGTATACATCCATTACCACCAATATTCTCTTCTTCGATAAGACAGGCCCTACGGAAGCGACCTGGTTTTACCGCATGGATATGCCGGAAGGGTACAAACACTTCAGCAAAACGAAGCCCATCCGTCTGGACCATTTTGCAAAAGCCATGGCCTGGTGGGAGGAGAGAGAAGAAATCAAGGATGACGGCGACACCTGGAAAGCGCGGCGCTATACAGCGGAAGAAATCAAGGAAGGCGGGTACAACCTGGATCTCTGCGGCTATCCGGTGGAGCGGAAAGAAGTGCTCACCCCGGAAGAGACCATCGCCGCATTCATGGAAAAACGAAGCGAATGGGAGCGGGTCATGGACCGTCACCTCGCCGCCATCCGTGCGCTTTTGGAGGAAGATCATGGGAACTAAACAGAGCTTTGCCAGGGATCTCCGGGCATCCATCCTCCAGGCGGCCATCCAGGGACGGCTTACCTCCCGGGAAGCGGGAGACGGCGACGCCCACGATCTCCTCGGAGAGATCAAAAAGGAAAAAGAAAAGCTCATCAAGGAAAAGAAGATCAAAAAACAAAAGCCCCTCCCGCCCATTGCGGAGGACGAGATTCCCTTCGATATTCCTGACAACTGGTGCTGGGTGAGATTGGATGATATTTGTGAATATATCCAACGCGGAAGATCCCCCGTCTATTCACCAATAAAGAAATGTCCCGTAGTGGCGCAGAAATGTAATCAGTGGAGCGGGTTTTCCATAGAGAAAGCAAAGTTTATTGATCCAGATACGATAGCGCGGTATGGGGAAGAACGCTTTTTGCAGGATGACGACTTGCTATGGAATTCGACAGGATTAGGCACTTTGGGAAGGATGGCCATATATAAGGAAGCCTTAAATCCTTATGGAATTGCAGTAGCAGATAGTCATGTTACTGTTATTCGCGCCGTCAAAGATAAAGTGCTCGCAGAATATCTTTTTGATTACTTTTCCGGACCAGCCGTGCAATCCGTCATTGAGGATCAAGCAGATGGAACAACGAAGCAGAAAGAATTAGCTACTTTGACCGTCCGAAGTTATCTTGTTCCGCTCCCGCCTCTATCCGAGCAGAAGCGAATTGTAGAGAAAGTGGACCGCCTCATGAAGGAAATGGATGGACTGGAAGAGGCGGAGCAGGCGCTCACTGCGTTGAAGAAGGGATTTCCCGCTGACCTCCGGGCGTCCATCCTCCAGGCCGCCATCCAGGGACGTCTTACTACCAGAGAAGCAGGAGACGGCGACGCCCGCGCGCTTTTGGGAGAGATCCGGAAGGAAAAAGCCAAGCTTATCAAGGAAAAGAAAATCAAAAAGCAGAAGCCTCTCCCGCCCATTGCGGAGGACGAGATTCCCTTTGATATTCCTGACAACTGGTGCTGGGTGAGGCTGGGTGTTATAGCACAATCAATTCAATATGGCTATAGCGCACCTGCATTAGAAAAGGGAGTTATAAAAATGGTACGCATTAGCGATATTCAGAATGGACATGTAGTGTGGGGTAAGGTTCCATTTTGTAAAATCGATGAAAAAGAGATCAATTCCTATCTCTTACAAAAGGATGATATTCTGTTTGCTCGTACTGGTGGGACTGTAGGTAAATCTTTTTTGGTGAACGATATACCTGAAAGGGCAATTTATGCAGGATATTTAATAAGGACGAGGTATGGCGCTATGCTTAGTCCCAAATATTTAAAATATTTTATGGAAAGTCCTTTGTACTGGGAACAACTGGCATCTGGAATTATCGCTACTGCACAACCTAACTGTAATGGTACCAAATTAGCAAAGATGTTGGTTCCGCTTCCGCCGCTATCTGAGCAGAAACGGATTGTGGAGAAAGTAGACCTTCTCATGAAAGAAGTAGACTCTTTGCTGGCAGCGGGTACGTAAGGAAGAGAAAGCACCGTTCCTGCCAGGACCGGCGCTTGATGGAGAGTGATTTCCTTTCTGACAGCGTTATGGAAATTTTTCATTTCATTGGGAAGCTTTTTTATTCATTATGCAAGGCGCCTGTTCCCCTGCTCGGCCCATTCCGGCCGGTTGGTGGAAGAGGCGCCTTTTTATTGCGCAGGATCGCTGAAAAATTTCTTATGGCTCCATCAAAATAAGACATTTTTTCTTGTCCGGCTGGATGAGAAGGAATGTCTTTTTTGCAGATGGCTGGATGTTACAGACCACAGATCTATGGCGGGTATGTCTGGCTTTATAGGGCGGTGCCCCATAGGCGGGGCGCATGGGGTGTATGTGTAATTGGCGTAGCCTTTTCTGTTTACACTGGGAAATGACGGGGATATGATAAAAAAACATCATCATGGAGACCGGATGGGCGCTTCATAGAGAGTGTGTCTCTTTGCGGGACTTTCCGTCAGAGAGCTTTTTGTCATAGGAGGAAGCGATATGTGCCGCATTGGTTCGATCAAGAGCAAAGTCCCGGTGAGCGCGGCGGAGGTGTTCCGGCTCATGATTCCCCAGCAGGAAGGATATGACAATTCTGGTTTCGCATTCGTCATGCAGGACTTGTACGGGGTGTTCCGCCATTACAAGGATAAGCCGCTTCTGTCTATGGCGTGTACGAAGCGGGGGGCCCAGCTGGCGTCGAAGTACATGGATCAGAGGCATTTCACTGAGGTGAACCAGTGGCTGCCCCGGGTGGATGACAGGCCGGGGCTGGACATTATGAAAATGCCTTATTATATTTTCCGGAATTATGATTATCCTGTCTTTTACAAGGACCAGCCCTGGGAAATCAAAGAGAAGCTGCTTCTCGATACGCGGCTCGGTCTGCGCCGTCTTCTCGAGAAGGAAGGCGAGGGCTATGTGTATTCTTTCTGGCCGGATGTGCTTACCTTGAAGGAAATCGGCGATCCCCAGGATATTGCGGCGTATTTCCGCCTCTGGGATGACCAGGAGACGCTGGTGGCGAAGAATATCATCGCCCAGTGCCGGCAGAATACGAATTACGATATCGTGCGGTACGCGGCGCATCCTTTCTTTCTCCAGGGGTACACGCTCTGCGCCAATGGGGAGGATACATTTTTCCAGAAGAACCGGGAATGTCTCCAGAATCTTTCGCCGGGCTATATAGGTTTCGAGTCGGATTCCCAGGTGTTTCTGTACACGCTCCATTATGTGCTCCATGAACTGAAGTGGCCCCTCACCTATTACAAGCATGTGATTACGCCGCTCTCTTTTGCGGAAATGGCAGACCGGCGGGACCGGGATGTGCTCATGATGATCCGCCAGTCTCTGGCCAATCTGGAGATCAATGGCCCCAATACGATCATTGCCGGGCTTCCGGACCGCACCATGATTACTTGCTGTGATTCGAAGAAGCTCCGTCCCGTGGTGGTCGGCGGCAATGAGACGATGAAGGCGATTTCTTCGGAAGTGGTGGGGCTGAACGCCCTCTTTCCTGACCGGGATGTGTCGGAGGATATTTATCCCGATGAGAAGGAAATCGTGAGAATTAATAATGACCTGGAGGTGGAGCGATGGAAACAGTGAAAGCGCAGTCGGTGACGGCCAATGATATGAAGTGGGTGATCCGTCATGATCCGTCGCGGTGCACCATGTGCGGCCGGTGTCTGGCGGCGTGCCCTTTCCACGCCATCGAGGCGGCGATGCAGCGGGAGGATCAGGTGGTGTCGGAAGGGGTGGTGCCCGGGGGGAAACGAATCCACCGGGCGCGGCCTATTATCCGGCAGTGCGCGGAGCTGTCCCGGGCGTGTACAGGGTGCGCCACCTGCCAGAAGGTCTGCCCCAATCAGGCGATTCATCCGGAACGGAATATAGACAACCGGCAGGCGGTCCTTTCGAGAGAGACCGGAAAGCCTGCGGCCCGGGGCGGGCGGAACAGTCTCAATGTGCTCCATACGCTGGATCATCTCATTGTAGGCCGCATCAGCCAGATGACGGACCCTTCTCTCGACGCGGAGCGCCATACCTTTGATATCCGGTCGCCTCTGGGACGGGTGCTGTCGCCGAAGGAACTGCCTCTTGCGGCGCATGACGGCGTGCTCTCTGCGACGGCAGGGGTGCCGCCGGTGCGGTGGATTTATCCCCTTATTCTGTCGGATATGTCCATCGGCGCCCTCTCTACCCGGGCGTGGGAGGCGATCGCGCTTGCCTGCGCCTACCTCAATGAGACCTGCCATATCCCGATCCGCATGTGCTCCGGCGAAGGGGGCATGCCGGTGAAGCTGCTTGAGTCGGAGTATTTGAAGTACTGCATCATCCAGATCGCCTCCGGTCATTTCGGGTGGAACCGCATCATCCAGGCCATGCCCCGGATGAAGACCGATCCGGCGGCGATCCTGATCAAGGTGGGACAAGGGGCCAAGCCCGGCGACGGCGGGCTCCTCCCGGCGGAAAAGGTGGGCCCCCATATCCAGGCGATCCGGGGGATTCCGAAGGCGACTTTCCATTCCCCGCCGAATCACCAGGGGCTCTATTCCATCGAAGAATCGGTGCAGAAGATGCATCTTTCCATGAACGCCGCCTTCGGTTTCCGCGTGCCGGTGGCAGTGAAATGCGCCGCCTCTGCCACATCGGTGTCGGTGTACAATAATCTCCTCCGGGATCCTTATAAAATCTGCGGCGGTTTCTTTCTGGATGGGATTGAAGGGGGCACCGGCGCGGCAGCGGAAGTGTCTCTCGACCATACAGGGCACCCCATCGTTTCCAAGATCCGGGACTGCTACCTCTCCGCCGTCCATCAGGGGCTGCAGGGACAGATCCCCCTCTATGGAGGCGGCGGCATCGGCCTCACCGGGGAAGCGGCGGCGGACGCGTTCAAGCTCATCTGCCTCGGGGCGAACGGCGTCTTCTGCGGGAAGCTTATCACCCAGATTCTCGGCTGCGTTTCCAATGAACAGGGGCGGTGCAACGCGTGCAATACAGGGAAATGCCCCACCGGTATCTGCACTCAGGATCCGCGCCTGGTGAAGCGCCTCGATGTGGACAAAGGGGCGCAGGCCATCGTGGACTATGTACGGACTTTTGATAAAGAACTGCGGAAGCTTCTCGCGCCGGTAGGGAACAGCACCCTCCCGGTGGGGCGGAGTGATGTGCTGGTGACGACCAATAAAGAGGTGGCTGACCGGCTGGGCGTACAGTACGTATGCTGACGCATGGAGAAGGAAGTAGAGAGCGCGCGCTGCTTTCTGCGGAGATTGAAAGATAGAACGGGAGAACGATATGCTGACCATTGAAACCATGAACGGACATATCCGCATGTCCACAGAAGCGCTGCTCAAGGAGATCGGAAGCGCCGTGCAGAATGGGGAGACGGAATTTGAGATCCACGCTTCCGGGCAGCATGATATTGGCGGCCCCCTGTGGAACCGGGACGGGAAGACGCTCCATTTCCACGTGACCAACGCAGGGCAGCGGGTGGGATCCATGTGCATGCCCGGCACGGAGATCATTGTAGACGAATCGGCCTCCGCTGATGTGGGCTGGCTCAATTCAGGGGGCCGCATCGTGGTGCGCGGCGATTCCGGCGACACCACCGGGCACTGCGCCGCAGGGGGCATCATCTATATCGGCGGGCGCGCCGGCACGCGGACGGGTTCCCTTATGAAGCATGACCCGCTTTACGATCCGCCCCAGCTCTGGATTTTGAAAAATACCGGGTCCTTTTCCTTCGAATTTATGGGCGGCGGCATTGCGGTGGTCTGCGGCTGGGACGCGGAAGGCTACGCGTCCATGCTGGGCGACCGGTCCTGCGTAGGCATGCTGGGCGGTGTCGTCTACGTGCGGGGCCCCGTTTCGGGATATCCTGAGGACATCCGGAAGAAGGATCTGGACGAAAAGGATATCCATTTCCTCCAGAAAGGGATGGCGCCCTTCCTCGAAGCGGTCGGTCATGAAGCGCTGCTGCCGGAGCTCACCCGGTGGGGAGAGTGGCACAAGCTGGTGCCGCTCACCTTCGAAGAACGGAAAGCGGCCAGCCAGAAGGAAGACCTGGCCCAATTCCGCCATACCCGGTGGATTCCAGGCGGGCTCTTCAGCGATGTGGCAGACGAAGACTATGTGACTATACCGGACGTGATGACCGGACTCTACCGTCTCCGCGTGCCGGTGTGGGAAAATAAACAATGCGCCGCTCCCTGCGAGGCGGCATGTCCGTCGGGGATTCCCACCCAGGACCGGTACAACCTGCTCCGGGCAGGAAAAAAAGAAGAAGCGCGGGAACTGGTGCTCCATTATACGCCCTTTCCAGGAACCGTATGCGGCTCGGTGTGCCCCCATCCGTGCATGAGCGCCTGCAGCCGCCAGTCTGTGGATGAACCGGTGCAGATCGCCCGTCTGGGACTCTCGTCGGGAGAGGCGCAGTGGCCGGTGACCGCCGCCTCCACAGGGAAAAAGATTGCTGTCATCGGCGGCGGCGCGGCAGGGCTCTCCGCGGCGTGGCAGCTGGCCCACAAAGGCCATGCGGTCACCGTGTATGAGAGGGATACCCGCATTGGCGGCAAGATGGAGCAGGTGATCCCCAAAGAACGGCTCCCGCGGGAATTGCTTCATCAGGAAATCAGGCGCATCGCCGCTTCCGGCGTCACTTTCGTGACAGGAGAGGCAGTGGACAGCGCGGCGTGGCAAAAAATCCGGGAGACCTATGACGCGGTGATCCTCGCGGTGGGCGCCCAGAAGCCGCGGGCCCTTACCTGCGCCGGCGGAGAGAAGGCAGTGGACTGCCTCGCCTACCTTGGAACAATCAGCCGCGGCGGCCATCC
>CAUBUJ010000049.1 GCA_958439155.1 uncultured Veillonellaceae bacterium | reverse complement strand
CAGGTATTCCAGGCTGTTTCCCCGGCGCCAGTCGTAAATGCGGCACCGCGGCTGGGAATTGATCTCTTCCTGCAAAGGCTCTTCCACGGATTGGAATAGATTCATCGGCTCATAGCCGTCCCGATGGCAATAAGGAATCCGTCCGGTGAGGCCGTCCATCTGCCACAGATTCCATGTAATAATTTTGATGAGCCTTTCATATTCCTTCCGCGTCGGCGCCCGCCGCCACATGTCTTTCAGATAGTCTTCAAAAGTCATGAGCAGGTTGATCCGTGCGATAAGCACATTGTCCCCCTGCCATTCATAGCCGTAAGTCGCCTCAAAGGCGCGGAATGCCCATGTGAGCCATTCCTCTTCATCCGATGTATTTTCACCAACCACACGGAGCTTCCGGTCCAGCATGCCCTGACGGTCCCGGAGGGAGAGCACTTCTCCCGTTTCCACGTCATAGCGCTGCACCAGGTATGGCGCTTCTCCGCAGGTGATCTCGAGACGACGCTCATCTACATAGCGCTTCCATTTCTTCCCTTCTGGAAATACCACTGCCCCCGCAGGCTGGTCATCCTGCAGAAAGGGATCGGCCTTTCCAAACCACATGGCATCGCCGTGGCTCACCATTTTCCGGCAGACCCAACGGGGCGTGAAAACTTCCCCATGCTTGCGCACCCGCTCGGACTGCTGTTCCATGGCCTTGCGGGCCCGGTTTTTGATGACATCTGAATGAGTGCCCGTAATAAGCGCCGCTTCCATCTCCCGGTCCCGGTCATACGCCGGCCCCAGGGATTGATAGGCATCGGTCGCCCATAAGATGTTGGCACTCCGGTCGGCATTCTCCGTCTTCCTGGACCGCTGTGTCTTATCTGCCAGCAGCAGCAACAAAAGTCCCATGGAATGGAGCCTCAGCAGCTCATCCTGTATTCCAACAACCACTCCCGGCCCTCCCTCTTGCCAAACTGCGCCTTGCAAGAATGTGTACCTTGTTGTAACTGAAAATCTATACTTTTTTGTTGGAATCGCATTCCTATATATTGGAATTAGTCATTATTTGTGGCATGATAAAAGGGAGTATACATATTGAAGCCATTTACAGGAATGTACACCTTTGGGCAAAGTCCACCGATTCATGTATCGTCATACATCGCACGGTATCGGAAAGTAGAAAGAGGCATGCCGCAGGCTTTTGCCGCGGCTGTACCAGTTATCGTTCCCGATTTCCATGCTTTGCTTAGTTCTGGAAATCGGGGCGGCAATGGCTTTCTGGGGCGGCCGAAACGGACGCCCCGTTTTTTCGCCGCGGCGATGCCCTCTGCCTGGCGGCTCCGGATATTCTCCCGCTCATTCTCCGCCACGAAGGACAGCACCTGGAGGACGATGTCGCTGAGAAACGTCCCGAGCAGATCTTTGCCCCGCCTTGTGTCGAGAAGAGGCATGTCAAGTACCACAATGTCTATGCCTTTCCGCTTCGTCAAGATCTGCCACTGTTCCAGAATATCTTTGTAATTTCTCCCAAGCCGGTCGATGCTCTTGATGTAGAGCAGATCCCCTTCATGGAATTTCCGCACCATTTTCTGATACTGGGGACGGTCAAAATCTTTTCCCGACTGTTTGTCCATAAAAATATGCCTGGAAGGAACTGCCATTTCTTCCATGGCCGCCCGCTGCCTTGCCTCATTCTGTTCCCGGCTGCTTACCCGGATATACCCATAGATGTCTCCCATAGTCCCTCCTGGATTGACCCAATAAAAAACTGACCTGATTCTATCCAATCAGATCAGCTTTTCTCTGTCTTCTTTTTAGAAATCCCGCCAGCTTACAGCAGGCACTTCACCGGGACGCAGAAAAATCTAAAAAATTTTCCCTGTCCATACTAACCAAACTATCTGTTTTTGAATGTTAATAGATGAAAGGGGAAAATGGTCCGTATGGCGGGCGCGCAGAAAGATCTTACCGTCTTAGGCCATGGGTGTACTAGTCGCCCGCTTTCCATTTCCCTGCCGGACTTTTAGAGGCATGCATCTGGAAGCCTGCAGGAAGACCAGCTGGTGCAAATAGAGCAAGAAAAAAGAAAAAGAAGCCCTCCCATAACTTCATGAGTGACCAATAGAGCAATGCGGGCACACTGCACGAAATGTGGAGATCCGGCCAGTCCGGTTCGATGCAGATCTGCCATTGCTGCGCGGCTGCAGAGTCACAGTATGAAGCGGGGGCTTCTTTTTTCCGCGCTCATCAAAGCCTGCCGCGGCATCCGATAGGAAAAATTGCAAATAAAGAATCCCCAGTTCGTGACGGGAGTACTCCTCGCGAACCGGGGATGTTCCATGTGCCAGAAATGACGTCCATCGTGCCTTGTACCTTGCAAGGTGCCTTCCTGTTTCCTCTAACAGCTGACTGCTAATAGCCAAGAGCTCCCACCAGCGGCAGTGCCGCCTGTAAAAAGTCTCTTCCGCTTCCATCTTCAGACTCCCATAATTGTTAAGGCGGCGCACCACCCCTCTGCGCTCTGTGCTCTGCGCCCCGTCCTTATGACGCAGTGACCGCTGCCTTGCTGCCATCTCCCAGTCTTTTCCTATTCCTTCCGCTCATACCCGCTGATGAGATCATTCATACGGGCAATCTGTGTCTGTAGATCTGTCACGGTTTCCCAGCCGACTTCAAGAAGTTCTTTCCGCACGGGAGGGACTGCATGGGAGTGGAGGAGTTCTTTCACTTCTCCGGCGAGATCCTCATGGACGGGGAGCGCCCCTATGTCCATACCGAGCCTCCGTTTTTCTTTCTCTACGATGTCTGCCATTCTTTCCAACTGCCTGGCCAGGGACTCTTCCATGTCTCTTCTGGTCCGGCGGAGCTGCTTGCAGTCGTTCCGGGCCGCCGCGCCGGGCAGGTCTATGGCCTGGATGCGTCCATAGATCAGAAGGCGGGCCATCCATTCCGCGTCGGTGTCTCTTGTTTTCCGGATCAAGTCCTGGCGGCGCTGTTTCAACTCCTCCCAGTGAATGACGAAAAGTTCTGTCTCGTCCAAAGCCTGATCCAATGTGTGGTACAGGTTCTCCCAGAGAGGGTCCCTGTTGTCCAGAACCGCTGCCTCACAGCGGCATTCTTCGAGCCACCGGACCATGTCCTGGATGCCGCTCTCCCCGGTGCTAAAGATACGGCTGGTCTTTGTTTCCCCGGACATGACGCATACTGTGACCTGCTTTTTCTGTATGTCAATGCCGGCGCATTGTTCATAAATTTTTTCCATACATTGCCTCCTGATGAAAAGATAGGGAAACGGGGAGCGCTCTCTCTTTTTCCGCTTCCCTATCGAGACTCCGCTCCCATGACGCGCCGTCCACCTTAGACCTCAGACCTTTGACCCGCGTCGAAATGATGCACCATCTTTGACCACGATGATTGACACGGAACTTCCTTTCCCTGTCCCTTTCTTCGGAAATTCTCTTACCGCACTTCAAAAGCCGCGCTGGAGCCGCAGTCGGTCTTGGTGATGCGGAGTTTGGCGGGAATCCGTTCTTCCAATTCCGCCACGTGGGAGATGATGCCGATGAGGCGGTGATTCCCCTGGAGGCTGGTGAGGGTCTTGAGGGCGAGGTCGAGGGATTCCGCGTCGAGGGTGCCGAAGCCTTCGTCGATGAACATGGCGTCCAGATGGATGCCGCCGGCGTATTCCTGGACCACGTCGGCCAGGCCGAGGGCCAGTGACAGGGACGCCAGGAAGGTCTCCCCGCCGGAGAGGGTATTCGCCGGGCGGCAGGCGCCGGTGTAGTTGTCGAAGACTTCCATATCGAGGCCTGTATTTTTTCTCCGGTCTTCCGATTCTTTCTGCCGGGAGAGCTGGTACCGGCCGGCACTCATTATTTTCAGACGGAGATTGGCTTTCCGCAGGACGTCGTCCAGGAGGGCGCCCAGGACGAACCGTTCCAGATTGACTTTGCTCGTCTTTCCTGCGATGAGCATGGAAAGGCTTGCAGCGACGCCATATTTTTCTTCGGTCTCTTGATTTTTCTTTTCCTGAAGGGCGGTTTCTTTCTCTGTGTCTGTGAGCTTTTTCTCTTCATACTCCCACCGGGCCTGGCCGGCGGCAGCGTCCTGTGCGGCGCGGTCTTTTTCCGCCCGCTCCCGTTCCCACCGGTCCATATCGGGCCGGGCCGCGCCGCCGATGGCTTTCTTTTCTGCCGCTGCCTTATCCGCTTCCGCTTTCACCGCGGCTTCATAGGCCGTAATTTCTTTCCGCAGATCTGGTTCTTCCTGCCGGTCATTGAAATAAGGGGTAAATTCTTCAATGTCCCGGAATCCTTCCGCCCGGGCCCTGGCAAGGAGTATATCTCTGTCAGCATGCCACTGGCGGAGCAGTTCTTCCCGCTGGGCGGCAAGGGTCTTCCCTTCGGTCTGCGCCGCCGTATAGTCCCGGGTAAGGCGCTGCGTTTCGTCCTGCGCGATCTGGAGATTTTTCTCGTATTCTGCGGCGGCGTCACGGATATTTTTTATGGTCTGACGGAGCGCTTTCACATTCCTGTATGCTTCAGGAACCTGCTTCTGGATGGCTTCCAGCGCGGCGCGGTCCCTTTCCGCGGCGACGGCTGCCTGTTCCGCAGCTTTCCTCTTTTCTTCCGCTGTTTTGAGGAGGCGTTCCTCTTCTTTCTCCGCTTCGGCTGCTTTCCGCTCCGCTTTTTCTACGTCTTCTTTCTTGGGCAGTTCGCCTTCCGGCACGGCAGGAGCGGGATGATGGATGCTGCCGCAAACCGGGCAGGGCACGCCTTCCGCAAGGCCTGCCGCGAGGTACGCCGCCTGTCCCGCAAGGAAGAGATGACGAATGGCTTTCGCCGCCTGGGCTGTATATTTTTTATCTTTTGCCGCCTGATCCGCCTTTTCCCGGGCTTTCTCGAAGAGTTCCCGCGCCTGGGAAGAGGCTTTCTCACTGGCAAGACAGGTTTTTTCCGCGTCTCCGAAAGCGGCGGCAGGCGCTTCCATCTGTTCCAGCCGGGCCGCTTCTTCCAGATGTTTCCGCTGCGCTTCTTTTCCCGCCATCAGCGCTTCCAGCGTCTTGCGGGCGTCCCGGATCTTCCCGGCAAGCTCCGTTTCTTTCTCCCGGCACTGGTCAAGCTCTTTCTTTTTTTCTTTTCCCTGAGCGAGGGTCCGGTCCAGATTTTCCTTCGCGTCCTGGAGACGGGCTGCCGCGCTGATCCGGCCCAGCCGGGCCGCCTTGGCAGCATATGCATCTTTCTCCGCCGCAAGCGCCCTCGATGCCTCTACGGCCTTGTCCATTCTTTCGAACGCGCTGGAAAGGGTCAGCGCCGCCTCATAGGAGGTATGGAATTTTTTCTGTGCCGCTGCCGCTTTGGCGAGCTGTGCTTCCGCGGCGGCTTTTTCTTTTTTCGCCGCGCCCAGTTTTTCCAGGAGGTCTTTCCGACTCTCCGCTCCGTACGGCTCAAGCAGTGTCTCGAGACGTTTCATGCCGTCATTCCACTCGGCCAGGAGTTCGGCGCTCTTCTGGCTCAGCCGGCTCTGAAGATCCGCATATTTCTCTGTATGGAAGAGCTTCTGCATGATTTCCTGCCGGCGATTGGAGTCCGCCAGGAGAAGCTGGCGGAAATCCCCCTGGGGAATCAGGATGATCTGGCGGAACTGGCCGATCCCCACGCCGAGCAGGCGCTCTGCTTCCTGCGATGTCTGCTTGGCGGATATGAGTTTTTCCGTCCCATCCGGCAGAATTTCATAAAGAGCAGACTCCATCTTCTGCGGCACCATGCCGCCGTTTTTCCGTTTCGACGGACGCAGCTGGTCCGGGATGCGCTCCATCCGGTAGGTCCGCTTTCCTACGGTGAAGGTGAATTTCACGAAGGTGAGCCGGCCCGGGTCGGCGTAATCGCTGCGGAGACCTGCGCCGCTTCTCGCCCCGCCGCTGGTGTCTCCGTAGAGGGCGTAGCACATGGCGTCAAGAATGGTGGTCTTTCCCGCGCCGGTAGGGCCGCAGATGAGGAAGAGCCGCTCTTTTCCAAGGGCGGAGAAGTCGAGCTGGACCTCTCCCGCGTAGGGACCGAAAGCGGACATCATAAGCTGCAGTGGTTTCATAAGGCGTTTTCCCCCATTTCTTTCATAACCACTTTGAAGAGAGCCTCTTCCCCGTCAGTGAGGCGGCGCCCGTCCCGGAATTTTTCAGAAAAAGCCTGTACCATATCAATCATTCCCACTTTTTCCCTGGCCATCTTCCGGTCTCCGTCATCTTCCCTGAAATGGAAATGGGTACGGATGGCCATCATATTGGGGTACCTGTCCCGGAGACGGTCCATCACATTCGGCCTGGGCGACTCGTCCATGAGGTCGGCCTGCAGGAAATCTTCCGGCGCCGGGTCATTCCGGGCGAGGAGCTCTTCCAGGGTACCCGTGATGGTGCGCACGTCCTTCCTGGGGGAGAGCGCGGCAAAGCGGGCCGATACCCTCCCCATGCCATCGATGTCTCCGACAATGACGCCCTTTTTCTGATGTTCTTCACTGAAGGAATATTTCAGGAGGCTGCCGCTGTAGCGGATATGGTCCGATCCGGCTTTCTGCGGTCCATGAAGATGACCCAGGGCGGTATACTGGTACGGCTTGAAGATATCAGCGCTCACCGCTTCCGTTCCGCCAATGGCAAGGGGCCGCTCCGAATCGGATTCCACCGGAGTGACGCCGGCAGCTGCCACGAAATCGTGGGCGATGGCGATCCGCCGCGTCCCTTCCGGAATCTGGGCGAGCATCCATTCTGACAGCGCTTTTTCCGCCTCTTCATGGGTGCGCAGGTCTTCTCTCGAAAGGGCGGTCCTCACCTGGGCTGTCTCAATATAGGGAAGCGGTGCAAAGGCGACCTGTCCCGCTTCATCGGAAAGGAAAACCGGCCCGGCCAGACGGGAAAGGTCCCCCGCCATATAAAGTCCGGATGACTCAAAAAGGCGGCTTCCGAAAGAGAGGCGCTCCGCGCTGTCGTGATTGCCGCTGATCACGAGGAACGGAATATGGCGGACCCCCGCAATTTCTGAAATGGCCCAGTCAAAAAGGTCCACCGCTTCCGCAGGAGGCACCGACCGGTCGTACACATCGCCCGCAAGAAGCACCACATCCGGTTTTTCTTCATCTAACAGGGGAAGAAACTGATGCTTCAGGTACCACTCCTGTTCGCTCGTGAGGTACTGCCCGTAGAACAGTTTCCCCAGATGCCAGTCCGCTGTATGGATAAATTTCATGTTTTCTCCTTCTTGTCTCGATAGAACAGCTGCCGGGAAAGGATCAGTCCTCCCGCATGGATTTGAGCATGGCGATTTCCCGGATATAGCCGTCCCTGTCATTGGGTGTCTCCAGATAGAATGGCAGATCCCGCAGGCGGGGCTCATTGATGATCCGCCGGAACGCTGCAACGCCGATGGTGCCTTCCCCAATTTTTTCATGCCGGTCCTTATGGCTCCCCATGGGATTTTTATCATCATTGAGGTGAACCGCTTTGAGCCGGGAAAGGCCGATCACTTCATCGAAATGGGCGAGCACGCCGGAGAGGTCATGGACGATATCATAGCCTGCGTCGTACACATGGCATGTATCGAGGCAGACCCCGACACGGTCTTTCCGTTCCACCCGGTCTATGATGGCGGCCAGTTCCTCGAAGGTGCGTCCCACTTCCGTGCCCTTTCCTGCCATCGTTTCAATCAGCACAAAGGGCGGGATGGGATCCTGGTCCATGGCGTAATTCAGCATATCCGCGATCTTGGGAATGACAGCTTCCGCGCCCTGCCCTACATGGGAACCGGGATGAAAATTGTATAGGCAGTGGGGAAGCTCCCCTGCCTTGGCCAGGTCTTCCCGGATGGCCCGCCAGGCAAAATCCCGCACGGAATCCTTGGCCGCGGCGCCGTTCATGGTATAGGCGCCGTGGCAGAGAATGGGCCCGAAATGGTACGCCTCCATCCACTGGCGAAGCCCTTCCACATCAGAGGCATCGAGCGGCTTGGACGCGCCTCCCCGGGGATTGCGCGGGAAAAACTGAAAGGTATTGGCGCCGATGGCGGTCGCTTCCTTCGCCATGGCCAGATACCCTTTGGATACAGACAGATGACAGCCGATAATAAACATCATTTCTCCTTATCGATAAATTCCTATGCCTGTATTATAACATGGGTCTGTTTTTTTCTTCCTGCCCCCATCCTTAGCACTTGATGAGATTTTTATTTATGTCCCTCTATATGTCCTTATAGGAAAGTGCTTTTTATTTTATGATTTTTCTAATATAATATAGACGCCCTGATTTTCCCTCATTTTTCGCAAAGGAGCGGCTATGAACTCACCTGCCCGTGTATGGATGCTCTTTTTCTTTCTTGCCGCGCTGCTTCTGCTCAGCATCGCTGTGTCCCCCGCCTTTGGCTCCGTATGGATTCCTCCCGGCGAGACAGCAACGCGGGCAGCGGCCATTCTCACCGGAAGCTCCGGCGCGGCCCCATCAGATACCATTCTCTGGGACATCCGCCTGCCGCGGACACTCTTTGCGGCGCTCTGCGGCATCGGCCTTGCACTGTGCGGACTGATCCTCCAGACGGTAACGCGCAATGATTTGTCCGACCCCTATGTATTGGGGGTATCTTCCGGCGCCAGCACGGGAGCGGTAGCAGCCATCACCGCAGGATGGCTCTCTTTCCTGGATCCTTACAATGTGCCTGCCGGAGCATTTCTCGGCGCCGCTGCGGCGACGTTCCTCGTGGTATGCTTCACCGGACGCAGTGCCAGCGCTGTCCGTCTCGTGCTCATCGGCATGGGCATTTCCGCTTTCTTTTCCGCCGCGACGATGCTCATCATTTACAATGCGCAGAATGAGAGCCAGGTGCGGAGCGCCATGTTCTGGCTTCTGGGAAGTCTCTCCGGCATGCAGTGGAAAGATCTTCCCGAAACAGCGGTCACCGCAGCGGTGCTTTGCCTCTGCGTTTATTTTCTCCGGCAGGATCTGGATCTCATGCTTCTCGGGAGCGATGAAGCGCGTCACCTGGGCCTCTCGGTGAAGCGGCTCCAGCTGGCAGCGGTGCTTCTCTCTTCCGCAGCTGTGGCGGTGCTCGTGTCCAAAGCGGGCATCATCGGGTTTGTCGGGCTCATCGTGCCTCACATCGCCAGAGCCTTCGCAGGCCCCTCTCACAGGCGGCTCATTCCCTTTTCCTTTGTTCTTGGGGCGCTCGTCATGGTCTGGGCAGATATTTTATCCCGATCCCTCTTTGCGCCGGAAGAAGTCCCTATTGGCGTGCTCACCGCGTTCTGCGGTGCCCCTGTATTTATCTGGATCGTCTGCAGGAAGGAGAAAGAACTATGAAGCTTTCTATGAAAAACCTGTCCTGCGTCATCGGCGGGCGTGAGATCCTCCATGATATTTCCTTTTCCGCTGAAGGAAAGAGCCTCACCGGGATCATCGGTCCCAATGGGTGCGGCAAATCGACGCTCCTCGCCCACATTTCCCGGCGCCTTCCTTCAAGAAATGCTATTTTTCTGAACGATATCCCCGCTGAGTCGATCAACCGCAAGACCTATGCCCGTACAGTAGCCGTCATGGCGCAGCAGCGGGAAGAGCCGTCGCCTTCACTCCTCGCGGAAGATGTGGTCCTCATGGGACGTTATCCCTATAAGGAGCGTTTCCAGGACTACACAGCCCATGACCGGGATGTGGCCATGGCGATGATGAAAAAAACAGGGGCAGCCCCGCTCATGGGGAAAGCGATCGGCGCCATGTCTGGCGGGGAGCGGCAGCGTGTATGGATCGCCAAGACCCTCGCCCAGGAACCGGAACTGCTTCTTCTTGATGAGCCTACGAATCACCTGGATGTGAAATACAAAATCGCTCTCATGGAGGAACTCCGTCATTTCGAAGGGACCGCAGTCATTGTCCTTCATGATCTGTCCCTGGCGCGGCGTTACTGTGACCAGGTCCTTCTCATGAAAGAAGGCCGCCTCCTCGCTGCGGGAAAGACGGAAGAACTCATGACGCCGGAAAATCTGGAGATGCTGTTTGATGTGCCCTTTTATACCGCCTGCCACAACGGCCGGCATTACATATACTACTGAGGAGGTAGACCATGTACAAAAAGAAATACCTGATTTGCGCTGCCTGCGCCATTTCCGCGCTCGTGCTGGCCGGATGCGGAGGAGAGAAAAAAGCGCCCGCCTCGTCGGCTGCACCTGCTGTGACCTGGCAGGAGACACTTGATGGAAAGACCACCGATTTCAAAGTAACCGCACCGCCGAAGCACGCCGTCTCCATGTCACAGGCTACCACGGAAATGATGCTCGCCCTGGGCCTGGAAAAGCAGATGGCCGGCACTGCGTTCAAAGAAGAAGACATTTATGAACCGCTCCAGGCAGCCTATGACAAGGTACCGGTGCTGGCGGAAAAATGGCCGTCCTATGAAAAATTGATGTCCGTGAAGCCGGACTTCGTCACTGGATGGGAAGTGCCTTTCACGAAGAGAGGAATTCCAGCAGCGCAGATCGAATCGCAGAATATCCCCATCTTTGTTCCAGATTCCATGCAGTCTACGAAAGCGGATCTAAATACGCTCTTTGGCGACATGGAAAAGCTCGGCGAAATTTTTGGCGCCAAAGACAAAGCGGATACCTGGGTGGCATCGGAAAAGAAAAAGCTTGCCGACGTGCAGAATAAGATCAAAGATCTGCCCCATAAGAAAGTCTTCGTTTTCGATTCGGAAGACAAGGATCCTTTCACCGCTTTTGAAGGATATACCACGAACGTACTGAAAATGATCGGCGCCGACAATGTGATGAGCGGCACCGGCGTGGAAAAGACCTGGGCGAAGACGAGCTGGGAAAATGTGGTTGCCGCCAACCCGGACTACATCATTGTCGTAGACTATGGCGTGAGCATCCGCAATGATGATGACTTCCAGAAAAAGGTAGAAAAAATCAAAGCCAACCCGCAGCTCGCCACAGTCAATGCGGTAAAGAATAATCATTTCATCCGGGTGAAGCTTTCGGAAATCACCCCTGGCGTACGCACGGTAGATGCCCTCCAGCGGATCGCGGAAGACCTTCATAAAGAATAAACACTGCGGCCCTCCTTCAGGGGAGCCGTCCATGAAAAATTTTTCGAGACAATAAAAAAACGCATCGCGAAGATGCGTTTTTTTATTGTCTTTTACACCAATTCGATGATGACACGGAGAGCAGCGTCGCCTTTGCGGGGTTCCAGCTTCATGATG
>CAUBUJ010000048.1 GCA_958439155.1 uncultured Veillonellaceae bacterium | reverse complement strand
TTCTTTGGGCTCCACCCGTTTCTTTTTGTTTGGACAAAAAGAAACGGGTGGAATGCTAATGGACTCCCATTCCAAATACGGGACAAATGAGAGAAGCCAGTCTGGCGCTTGAAGACTACCAAAGAGTCCCGCCGCAGGCGGCACCTCTTCCCTCTTCAGACCTTTGACCTCAGACTTCAGACCCCGCCGCACATGCTGCACCATCCGCAATCCGCAGCCATGAGGCAAATCACTCCAGCCCATTCGGCGCTTGAAGACTACCAAAGAGTCCCGCCGCAGGCGGCACCACCCCTCGGAGGCTCTAAACTCTCAACTTTGCGCTTTCCCTTCCCTCCACACAAAAAAGCCCCGCCGCGAAGCGGAGCTTTTTCTGTATGGGATTATTCGATCACGAGAAGCAGGTCTCCCGAGGAGATCCGTGTTCCCGCTTTCACTACGATTTCACTGACGATGCCGTCTCTCGGCGCGGTGATGGTGGTTTCCATCTTCATCGCTTCTGTCACCAGGACTGGGTCGCCTTTCTTGACATGCGCGCCTTTTTCCACGAGTACTTTCACTACCGAGCCGGAGAGGGTCGCCCCTACTTCGCCGACGATGTCTTTGTCCGCTTTGCGAACTTCAATATTGGCGGTAGCTACATGCTTGTCATGAACTTTGATTTCCCGGGGCATACCGTTCAGTTCAAACCGTACGAGGCGGTCTCCGTTGAGATCAGGCTTTGTGAGATCATCCATGCGGATGAGGAGCATCTTGCCCTGTTCCATGTTGACCCGGATCTCTTCTCCCGGCTTCATGCCGAAGAAGAAAGTGGGCGTATCGAGGATGGAAAGGTCGCCGTATTTCTTGTGCCGTTCCTGGTAGTCGCTGTATACCTTCGGGTAGATCAGGTAGGAAGACAGGGACTGGTCGGTGACGTGCATGTGCTTTTCTTCCATTTCCTTCTTCACCGCTTCGAAGTCCACGTCAGCCGGCTTGGATTCGAGATGCGGCGCCCGGCCGCGGAGGATGATCTTCTGCAGTTTTTCCGGGAAGCCGCCGTAAGGGGTGCCGAGCTTGCCGTCGAAGAAGTCTACCACGGACTGGGGGAAATCGAGGGTGTCGCCCTTGGCGTAGATGTCTGCTTCGGTGAGATGGTTCTGCACCATGAAGAGGGCCATATCGCCCACCACTTTGGACGACGGGGTGACTTTGATGATGTCGCCGAACATCATATTGACCTTCGCGTACATGCGGCATACTTCCGGCCACTGTTCGCCAAGGCCTACAGCCGTTGCCTGCTGGCGCAGGTTCGAGTACTGTCCGCCAGGCATTTCATGCTGGAAGAGTGTCGTATTGGGGCAGGTCATCTTCGCGTCGACACCGGCGTAGTAAGGCCGTACCCGTTCCCAGTAGCGGTCGATCGCGTCGAGCGCGTCCACGTCCAGTTTCGGCTGGCGCGGATTGTTCTGGAGGGCGAAGTACATGGACTGCATGGAGGGCTGGCTCGTGCCGGACGAGAGGGCGCTTGTCGCCACGTCTACGATGTCCACGCCTGCTTCCACCGCTTTGGCGTAGCTGTAAATCATGCAGCCGCCCCCTTCGTGGCTGTGAAGGTGAATGGGCAGATCCACCGCGTCTTTCAAGGCGGAAATGAGGGCATACGCCGCTTCCGGCTTCAAGAGGCCTGCCATATCTTTAATGGCGATGATATTGGCGCCGGCTTTTTCCATTTCCTTTGCCAGGTCGGTGTAGTACTTGAGGGAATATTTCTGACGGTTCGGATCGAGGATATCCCCGGTATAGCACAGGGCGGTTTCAGCGATCCTGCCGGTCTTTCTCACTTCGTCAATGGTGACGGTCATATGGTCAAGCTGGTTCAGGCAGTCGAAAATACGGAATACGTCGACGCCGTTGGCTGCTGCCCGCTGGATGAAGTGGCGCACCACATTTTCCCCATAGTTCGTATAGCCTACGGTGTTGGCGCCGCGGGTGAGCATCTGGAAGAGAATGTTCGGAGCCGCTTCCCGCATGGCGCGGAGACGCTTCCACGGGGATTCGTCAAGGAAACGGTATGCCACATCGAAGGTCGCGCCGCCCCAGTTTTCGAAAGCGAAGAGCTGCGGCAGGTGCACCGCCGTATAGTGGATGGCATTCATAATGTCATGGGTGCGCACACGGGTCGCGAGGAGCGACTGGTGGGCATCGCGGTAAGTGGTGTCCATGAAGAGGACTTCTTTCTGGTCCTGGATCCACTTGGCAAATTTTTCCGGTCCCATTTCATCGAGGAGCTGCTTGGTCCCTTTCGGTGCCTCTTCTTTGGACGCGTCCAGCACGGGCAGCGGCGCAAAGTCCGGCTTGGCCTGGGCACCGGCACCGGCATAACCGTTGATGGTGATGTCGGCGATGTAGTCCAGGAGTTTCGTACCGCGGTCGCTTACTTCATTGGGATCCACCAGGAGTTCCGGATGACGGTCGATGTAATTCACATCGCAGAGGCCTTCCTGGAAATCCTTCGTTTCCAGCATATTCTGGAGGAAGTAGGTATTGGTCTTCACGCCGCTGATGCGGAATTCATTGAGGCACCGCAGCATCCGGCGGATCGCGTCGATGGGCCGGTGAGCATAAGCGGTGACCTTCACCAGAAGGGAATCATAGTACGGCGTAATGACAGCACCGGTGTAAGCCGTGCCTGCGTCGAGACGGATCCCCGGGCCACCGCCGCTGCGGTAGGCGATAATTTTGCCCGTATCCGGCATGAAATGGTTCTGCGGATCTTCTGTGGTGATGCGGCACTGGATGGCCATGCCATGGTAGGAGATGTCCTTCTGCGTTCCGATGCCCACTTCCGGCGATTCCAGGGAATAGCCTTCGGCGATGAGGATCTGGCTCTTTACGATATCAATATCGGTAATCAGTTCCGTTACGGTATGTTCTACCTGTACACGGGGATTGACTTCGATGAAGTAGAAATGCTTTTCATCCTGGTCGACGAGGAATTCGCAGGTGCCGGCGTTCACATAGTTTACGTTCTTCATGAGCTTGACCGCGGCATCGCAGATTTCCTGGCGGATCTTCACCGGCAGCGACCAGGCCGGCGCCATTTCGATGACTTTCTGGTGACGGCGCTGGATAGAGCAGTCACGTTCGAAAAGGTGCACAATATGCCCCTGGGTATCGCCCATGATCTGCACTTCGATGTGTTTCGGATTCATCACGCATTTTTCCACGTACACTTCGTCATCGCCGAAAGCCATCTTCGCTTCCGACTTGGCCCGGTTGTACGCTTCTTCCAGATCTTCCATGCGGTCCACATTCCGCATGCCCCGGCCGCCGCCGCCGTTGACCGCTTTGATCATGATCGGAAGGCCATGGGTCTTGACGAATTCCTTCACTTCGTCAAAGCTCTTCACAGCGCCTTTCGTGCCGGGGATCATGGGAATATCCGCCTTTTCCGCCTGGATGCGGGCATTCACCTTGTCGCCGAACATCACCAGATGTTCCACCCGCGGTCCGATGAAAATGAGACCTGCCGCTTCGCAGCGACGGGCGAATTCCGCATTTTCGGCGAGGAAGCCATAGCCCGGATGGATCGCGTCCACGTCATGTTCCTTGGCGATGCGGATGATGTCATCCATATCGAGGTACGCGTCGACCGGTTTCTTGCCGGCCCCTACGAGGTAGGCCTCATCGGCGCGGTTCCTGTGAAGGGACAGAATATCTTCCTTCGAATAAATGGCCACTGTGCGGATGCCGAGCTCGCTGCACGCGCGGAATACGCGGATCGCGATTTCTCCCCGGTTCGCTACCAGTACCTTACGAATTTTTTTCATAAGTTCCTCCTGATTCTCTCTTCGTCATATGTTATAAGGAAAGGACATGGGGAATCTTTCTCTTTTCTTATCGTTTCCCCTGTTTAAAGTTATACACATCTATTTTACTTGTATAGGTGAACAAATTCAATAGGATAAAGGCGTACACTTTTCCCGCGAGAATAATTCCGTCCCGCGGCATAAGAAAACGCAGCCGCCTCCCGGGAGAAATCCTGGAAAAACGGCTGCGTCCTGCAGCGGTTATCAAATTATGGTGCGAACGGGGGGACTTGAACCCCCACACCCTGCGGTATTAGAGCCTAAATCTAACGCGTCTGCCAATTCCGCCACGCTCGCATAGGATGCAAAAGCATCTTATTTATTATAAAGACTGCCCCATGGAGCGTCAAGGCCGCAAAAATCCCCGCCGCAGACGAAGGAAGCCCCTTGCCGGCCTCCTACTTGACCACCCGGACGAAACCGCCGCCGAATTTGGACTTCTTCAGCCATACATGGAGAGGAAAATCAATTTCCTTTCCTTCATCCATGACTGTTCCCTGCCAGCCCTCTTCCGTTTCCGCAAGCTTCACAAAAGGCATCCAGTGCCAGTTGTAAAGGCTCTCGATCCCGCCGTTGTGGAGATTGAGAAATCCCACCGGGCAGTCCCCGCCAAGGCCCTCGCCGATAAACGCCGTCAGCGCGGCAAGGCTCGGCCGGAAGGGACGGATCGGCGCCACCGAGATCATTTCCGCCCGGCCCGGCAGGTCATGATCCCGGAGGTACTGCTCCACCCCTTCCCGGAGCCATCTCGTCTTGTAGAGGCCGTGCATACGGGGCGTGGCATACGGCCAGAGAGCGAGCATTTTCTCTTCCGCCTGCCCCTGGGTCGCGATGATCCGCCCTTCCCACTTCGCTTCCCAGTAAGCCATCATCACCGACGCCGTCGTCGGCCCGCAGCCGGCCAGCTTCTGCCAGCGCTCGGGATACCATTCCTGGTCATACCCGTAATGGGGCTTCCCGTCAATGGTCAGGGTAATCCATTCAGGATGCGCAAGTGTCACTTCCATGACCTATTTCCCCTCTTTCAACAAGTACCGCACCGCGATCCCCGCCAGAATCATTCCTGACACAGGGGGAACGAAAGAAATCGATCCAGGCGCATTTCCTTCCCCGATGGGCTTCCTTGGAAGCTCTTTGGAATACACCACCGTGAGGTGGCGCACCCGCCGCTCTTTCAGTTCCTTCCGCATTTTCCGCGCCAGGTGGCATACGGAAGTCTTGTAAATATCTGCGATCTCCAGCATTTCCGGACGGAGCCGGTTTCCCGTGCCCATGGAAGCCGCCTCATGGATGCGCTGCTTCCAGCACTCCTCGGCAATGGACACCTTCGCCGGTACGTCATCGATGGCGTCAATAATGAAATCCGCGTGAAGATCGGTAATGAACTGGGAATCTCCCGGCTTGTAGTAGGTGACCAGGCTCCGGGCGTCGCAGTCCGGATTCACCCGGCGGGCCCGCTCCACCATGACCTCCGCCTTTGGCCGGCCCAGCGTGGTGAGATCCGCCACGAGCTGGCGGTTCATATTGGTCTCATCCACCACATCTTTGTCAATGAAAATCAGGTGACCCACGCCGGCCCTCGCGAGCGCTTCCGCCGCATAGGATCCGACGCCGCCTATGCCGAAGACTGCCACCGTCTTCTGCGCCAGCGTCTCCACCCCGGCCTTGTCAATAATTCGGGCCGTTCTTTCATACAACGGCTTCATCATTTCTCCGGAATGATTTCCAGCCAGTAATTGTCTGGATCATGAATGAAATAAATCCCCATCTGCGGGTTTTCATAGCAGATGCAGCCCATTTTGGCGTGCTTCTCATGGGCCGCCTTCATATCGTCTGTGGTGAATGCCAGATGGAATTCGTTATCTCCCAGGTTGTACGGTTCCTTCCGGTCCCGGAGCCAGGTGAGCTCCAGGCGGTGTTTCGACTCCCCGTCGCCGAGGTAAACGATAATAAAAGCACCGTCCGGGCCATCGATGCGGCCCACTTCATGGAGTCCCAGCGCTTCTTCATAGAAAGCGATGCTCTTCTTCAGATCAAGCACGTTGAAATTGTTATGATTGAAAAGAAATTTCATGAAATCCTCCTATATCTAAGGACAGCCCTTGTAGGCCCCCTTTACTTCTTCACTTCGAGAAGGAAATAATTTTTCTTCCCCTTCCGGACGATCATGTACCGGCCGTCCGTATTGGGATGGGCCGATACCTCCGCTTCCACGTCCCGCACCTGGACGCCGTTCACCCGGACAGCGCCGTTCTTCACATCTTCCCGGGCCTGGCGCTTCGATTTTTCCACGCCCCCCGCCATGAGCGCGTCAATGATATTCATAGACGCCGCAGGAATCACGCCGCCCTTGGTATTGCGGAAAGCCCCTTCAATTTCCGAAGCGGTGAGAGAGGCGATATCCCCGGTAAAGAGCGCCTTTGTGACGCGCTCTGCTTCTTCCACCCCTTCATCGCCGTGGACAAAGCGGGTCACTTCTTCCGCCAGGCGCCGCTGGGCCCTGCGCAGCTCCGGATGGTCCGCCACGTCTTTTCCGAGCGCGTCGATCTCTTCGTGGGAGAGGAAAGTGAAGTACTTCAGGTACCGCACCACATCCCGGTCATCCTGGTTCAGCCAGAACTGGTAGAATTCGTAAGGCGACGTCTTCTTCGGATCGAGCCATACCGCGCCGCCGGCGGTCTTGCCGAACTTCGTGCCGTCAGACTTGAGCATAAGGGGGATCGTCAGGCCATAAGTGCCGGTGATACCCTCTTTCTTGCGCATCATTTCGATGCCGTTTGTAATATTCCCCCACTGGTCGGCGCCGCCGATCTGGAGCACCACATGGTACCGCTTGTAGAGCTGGTAGAAATCGATGGACTGGAGGATCTGGTAGGAAAATTCCGTGAAGGAAATGCCGCTCTCCAGACGGGACGCCACCACATCCTTGGCGAGCATCGCATTGATGCTGAAAAGTTTGCCATAGTCCCGGAGGAAATCGAGAAGATGGATCTGGGAAAGCCATTCATAATTGTTGACGATAGAGAATGTGCCGTCCCCGCCAAAGAGGCGCTCCATCTGCGCAGTGAGGCACTCCGCATTGTGCCGCACCTGCTCCGCCGACTGGAGGACGCGCTCCGTCTTGCGCCCGCTGGGATCGCCGATGGCGCCGGTGCCGCCGCCGATCACAATATAGGGATGATGGCCTGCCATCTGGAAACGCTTCAAAATCATAAAAGGAATGAGGTGGCCGATATGCATGCTGTCCCCGGTGGGATCAATCCCGCAGTACAGAGAAATCGCCGTCTCTCCTGCCAGCTTGTACAGTCCTTCCTCATCGGTCTGCTGGTTCACAGCGCCGCGCCATTCCAATTCGTCAATAATATTCATGCTCTGTCCTTTCCATCAGGGATGACTCCCGGATATGCAGTATTTTACTTCTAAATATAGCATAGATAGAGAAAGCGCGCCATGCTGCCCAGAAAGAAACGCCGTCCGGGCAGGGCAGAAATTCTTCCCCATACAAAAAGACCATTCCCTACACTGGAATGGTCTCTCTGCCGCCTTCAGACCGGCCCCGTCCCGGCAGCCGCCGGAAAATCGTGACAGGGGGGATTACCGTATTTCCCCGCGGCCCCGGAAGGCCCGCATCTGAACGCGCTATAGGATGGGAAAAATTAACCAAATCATTCATCCATGAAAAAAGGGCCCGCCCCGCCGCAGCGGGGAAGAGAGCCCTTTCTCCATGTATGTTATTGTAAGCATCATATCTTGAAACCCTGTGCCTGTAAACAGCACAGACCAGCCCTCTTTCCCATGGGTACCATGCGTCCTGTCTATGGCAAAGCCTTCGGGAAATCAGAGTCCCCTCTCACTCTTTCCAGAAATCCTCCGGCATGGTCTTCATATCATCATGGAGCCATTTCTCAGAAATCTTCTTCAAGGTCCCGTCCTGCTTCATCTCATGAATGGCCTTGTTCGCGCCGGCCAGAAGCATGGCGCCGCGGTCATTCTTTTTGAAAGGGCAGGCGCTGCCCATGACCCGGTAATGGGGGTCAAAGGTTTTCAAATCGGCTTTGATATTGTAAATGGCAATATTCGCCATGGACTTATCGATAAATCCTGCCTGGGATACGCCGGAAATCACATTGGGCACCACATCGGCGCCGCGGTCCAGATTGATCATCTCCATGGCGAGGCCATACTCTTTGTCCATCGCTTCCAGCACCAGTTTCGAACTGTCCGGCGCCGCTACGCCGATGGTCATCCCTTTGAAAAACTGCACATCCTCCGGCGTCCCCAGAGAGGGCTTGTAGACGAAGACCGAATTATCCATGTAGAACGGGCTGGAAAAATCATACTTTGTTTTCCGCTCATCGGTGATCGAAATATTGCCTGCCACCGAATCAATGGCGTCATTGTCCATCATGCCCCAGAGGGCGGAAAATTCAGCGATACGGTATTCAATATCCCAGCCGTTCCGTTTCGCGATTTCATTCCATAGATCGATGGCAAAGCCGTCCACGCCCTGCGTGCCCTTGCCGGCGTCAGCCATCTGGTTCCAGTTCGCTTCCTGCCCGCTGGTGCCGACCACCACTTTCACCTTTGCCTTTGGAGCCGCTGCAGACGACGCTCCTCCCGCAGTGCCGCACCCGGAAAAGACCGCTGCCGCCGCCACGAAGAGCGCCGCTGCCGCCCCTATCATCCACTGCCCGCCTTTCATCTGTGATTCCCCCTTTTCACTGGAAAAACAAGCCCGCCGCTGCGCCATACCCCGGCGGCAGAAGCGGGGACCCCGCCGCTTTATACCTGTACTATACAGAAAAAGAAAGGCCCTGGGGAGGCGGCTCCAAACTATGGGCGCCATGCCTTTTCCCATGACCGCTGCCCTGCTGCGCCCTCCATTTCTTGTATGATCCGGAAAATCGCCGTATAGTACAAAGGAAACAGGATTCGTTCCATAAGGAGGCGCCATGTCTATCTTTCTTGTCTATTTTCTTCTGAGCCAGTTCATCTGGGGCATGCTCCCTGCGTTCTGGAAACTTCTCGCCGGCGTCCATCCGGTATACCTGCTCTCCATGAAAGTGCTCTTCTCCTTCCTGTGCTGCCTCTTCTGGTGCCTCGCCGTGCCCGTCCTCCGTCAAGATCTCCTCGCCGCCTTCCGCCAGCCCAGGCTCCTTCTCCTCCTTTTAGGCGCGTCCTTTCTGATCACCGCCAATTCGGGCCTCTACATTTACACCGTCAACAGCGGCCATATTTTCGAATCCAGCTTCGCCTCCTTCATCCATCCCATTGTCTGCCTCGTCCTGTCGGCGCTCCTTTTCCATGAGCCCATCAATCACTGGCAGAAAGCTGCCGCAGCGTCAGCCCTCTCCGGACTTGCCGCGGCATTCCTCCTCTTTGGAAATGTGCCGTGGCTCGCCCTCTCCCTGTGCCTCACATTCTCCCTCTACTGTGTCCTCAAAAAAGAAGTGACCCTCGCCGGGCCGGTATCCGTCTGCATCGAGTCTCTCTTCATGGTCCCTGCGGCAATGGCCGTCATTTGGTACATGGACAGCGCCGGCCTCGGCCCGGGGGACATGGGCAGCTCCTGGCTCCTCTTCCCGGCGACAGGGCTCATCACAGCAGTCCCCATGGCCTTCTTCGCCGCCGGAATCCAGGGCATCCGCTTCAGCACCGCAGCGATCCTCATGTACGGCTCCCCGACGATGCAGTTCCTCCAGGCGCCCCTCTTCGGCGAGACCCTCTCTCCCATTCTGTCCGTCAATTTCTGCTTCGCCGCTGCCGCGGTAGGCCTCTACCTCACCGGCATTTTGAAACAGCACCATGCCCTGTGTAAAGAATAGAAACGCCCCCCTTCCCTATCCATTTTCCGGCCCATAGGATATAATAAAAAATGAATTTTTCCAGTCATACAGGAAGAGGAGGGCCCCATGAACCATACAGACACGGCGATGATCATCATCAACCCCACAGCAGGCCGGGAACGGGCGCCGAAGTACCTCCCCCTCCTCCGGGATGTGCTCTCCCGCCGCTATGCCCATGTCATAACGAAAGAAACAAAAAAAGCAGGCGACGCCACAGAATTTGCCCGGGAAGGAACAGCCGCCCGCTATGACATCCTCTGCATGGGCGGCGACGGCACCATCAACGAAGTGATCAACGGCATGGTCGCCGTAGAAGGAAGCCCCTCCGTCTTCGGCTTCGTCCCCTTCGGCACCGTCAATGATCTCGCCCGGGCCCTCCACGTGCCCCGCTCTCCAAGAGGCGCCATCCGCATGCTCGAAAGCGCGGTAGAAACGAAAATCGACGTAGGCCGCATCAACGACCGCTACTTCATCAACATCGTCGCCGCCGGCCTCATCCCGGAAGCGGTGAGCCAGGTCACCATCAAAGAAAAAACCCTCTTCGGATCTCTCGCGTACTTCATGAAAGCCTTCCAGGTCATCTCCCGGCAGAAATCCTACCGTTTCCAAATCGAAACCGGCGGCGATACCGCCATCCAGATGTCCTCCCCCCTCATGGCGGCCATGCTCACCGACTCAGCAGGAAGCTTCCGGAACCTCCTTCCTCCGGAAGACAGAAACAAAGGCGTGATCAAACTCGCCCTCTTCCGCGACCTCGACTGGCTCCACATCCTCCGCCAGGGACCGATGCTCCTCGCCGGCATGCAGATGGGCTCCGACTTCCTCACCGTAATCAACGTGAAACAAGCGCGGATCTCCCTCCTCGGCGGTGAAGAACTCTGGACCAATGTAGACGGCGACAAAGGCCCGGCCTTCCCGCTGGACCTGGAAATCCTCCCAGACCGCCTCCCCGTCTTCGTCCCCGCCGCCGGCCGGGACGACCCCTCCTACCCGCACACCCTGCGCTTCCTGAAAGAACACATCCAGAAAGCGATCCTCCAAAAACTGGACGCCCTCCAGTTCATCCCCTCCTCCCGCCTCTTCCCATGGACAAAAGAAGACGAACCTGCCCCGCCCAATCCGGCATCAACAGAAGAGCAGACCAAAGAAAAATAACCCAGCCCCAGGTGGGGCTTTTTTGGTGGGAAAAGGCAGAAGTGGCTGGTCACAGTGTGCATCATAGGAGCGGGGTCAAATGTCTGGGGTCGGAGGTCAGTTGGTGCATCATGGGCGCGGAGTCTGGAGACGGAAGTCTGAAGTCTGGAGAGGAAATAGGAAAATTCCTTTTATATGCGGCCTCGCCGCCGGTACAAGACGAAATGGACGTCATCTCGACCGGTCGCAATTCCCTCCTCCTGGGAAATCACAAACAATGGACAATGATTTGAGGAGTGGAGAGATCCTACGACTCCCAGCTAGGGTCGATCCCGGGTACAAAGCTGTCTGTGCATCATGGGAGCGGAGTCTAAGGTCTGAGGCGGGAATAGGAAAAAATTTTTATATGCGGCTCCGCCGCCGGTACAAGACGAAATGGACGTCATCTCGACCGGTCGCAATTCCCTTCT
>CAUBUJ010000047.1 GCA_958439155.1 uncultured Veillonellaceae bacterium | reverse complement strand
TGCCTCATTTGTCTGAGGTCTGAATGTGCGTCATTGCCGCGGAGACAGAAGTCTGGAGTTGGAAGTCTGAATAGGAAATTGGAAGGACTCTTTTTTATGTGCGGCTTCGCCGCGTGAAAAGAGCGCCAGCGAAAATGGGAGGAATTTTCCATCAATCTCCATTCGCAAAGGAACAATAAGAAAGGGGCAAAGCACAGCGTCCAAAGAGGCGGCGAAGCCGCATATAAAATTTTCCCTCTTTCCTCTTGAGACTCCAGACTTCTGTCTTCAGACTCCTCCCCTCATGACGCACCATCTGCCCTTGACCTCAGACCCCAGACCGCAGGCCCCGCCTGCATGACACACTATCCGCTCCCCGATAACTCTATCCCCCATCACCCACGAAAAAACTGCTCCGTCCCAAAACGGAGCAGTTTTTGTATGGAGATTTTTATCAATAGAGCTTCTTCAGAATGTCCATGACCGCTTCTTCCGTGACCGGCACAGGATTGTTGTCCGCCCGGCCCTTGGTGAAAGCGTGGCTCACGATGTAAGGAAGATCCGATTCTTTGATGCCGTATTCATGGAGCGCCGTCGGGAAGCGGCCCAGCCGCAGCATGTCCTGGACCCAGGCTTTTACGTCGGCGGCGCTCTTTGCGCCGTACGCCGCAAGAAGGTCTTCATAGTCCGGAATGGCTTCCTTATTGTAGTCCATGAAGTCGCCCAGGGTGAGCGCTACTGCCGTGCCATGGGGAACGCCGAATTTTTCCGTAATCGGATAGGACACGGAATGGCATACCGTGGTGCGGGTATTGCTGAACGCAAGACCTGCGTAAAGGCTCGCCTTGCCGATGATTTCCCGAAGTCCCTCATCATGGGGATTCGCCGCGAGAGCCGGCAGATTCGCCCGGATCAGGCGGATCGCCAGGAGGGAGAACGCCCGGGTCACTTCGCTGGTATGGCGGGACCAGTAGGATTCAGTGGCGTGCGCCGCCGCATCCAGCGCAGAGGAAACAGTAAGTCCCAGCGGGCAGGTGAGCGTAGCGAGCGGATCGATGACCGCCGCTTTCGCAAAGTTTTCCGGATGAGAGAAGGACATTTTGCATTCCATGTCCCGGTCCCAGATGGTGGCCCAAGGCGTCGCTTCCGAGCCTGTGCCGGAGGTAGTGGGAATGCCGATCCAGGGAGTGAGAGGAATCGGGCCGGTCTCGCCCTTCTTAATGAAGGCCCGCAGTTCTTCCGCGGTGGTGAGCTTCGTATGGAGCACTGCGCCCAGGGTCTTGGCCACATCCATGACGCTGCCGCCGCCGACGGCGATGATCAGATCGAACGACTCCCCAGAAAGCTTGGCCGCCATATCTGCCAGATCTTTCACATCCGGATTGGATACGGAAAATTCTTCTTCCCGCACGTGGTAATCAGCCAGCGCTTCAGTAATAACCTGGTGCACTTTGCTTTCCGAGAAATCCATCCCTCTCGTCACAAGAAGCACTTTGGAACCGGGAGCGGCATAATGCGCCGCGATTTGACCGAGACGGGAGAGACTTCCCTCGCCTGCATACAAATGGACAGGATTATAAAATTCCATTATGACACCTCTACTTGATTGACTGTTTCACAAACATGAATCCCCGCTCCATAAGGAAAGCGAAGAGGAATACCATGAAAATCGCCAGGCCCGCTTCTCCGTACTTGTAATTCTGGATGCTCGTGGAAATGGCGAAGCCGATGCCGCCGGCGCCGACCATACCGAGAATGGCGCATTCGGAGAAATTGATTTCAAAGCGAAGGGCAATCCACGCGAGAAGCTGGGTGGCCGCGCTGGGGAGAATGGCGCAGCAGATCACCTGGAGCCGTCCCGCGCCGAGCGCTTCCAGCGCTTCAATGGTCTCGTCCGGCACATCCTCAAAAGCCTGGGAAAAGGCTTTCGTGAAAAACGCCACCGTATGAACGGAAAGACCGGTAATACCCGCGATGGGGCCGAAACCGAAGCATACGAGAGTGAGCAGCACCCATACCGGCGTCGGCACCGCCCGGAGGAAAGTAAAGAATCCTTTCACGAAGGCGGAAATCCATACATTTCCCACCACATTCCGCGCCGCGAGCAGCCCGAAGATGAGTCCCAGGAAAATGCTGTACACCGTAGCGAGCACCATGATGGAGAAAGTATCTGCAAAGGAAATGACCGTGAAATCGAAATGGGCCAGGCTGAAGTGGGCCATTTTGTAGAATACGTCTCCAATGGAAGGGACCCGCCCGGCAAGCTTCACCCAGTCCACATGGAGCAGGTAGAGCGAAACGAGGGACAATACGGTCATGCCTGTGAAGAAATATTCAAGGAAGTGTCCCGCTCCTTTGGTGCCGATCGGTATTTTTTCCTTTTTCTCATGCACAAGAATCACCGCCTGTTTTTCTATTTCCATCATTCCGCCGCCTTTCTTCTCAGGAAATCGGTAAAACGGTCTACCAGAATGACCAATACTGCAATAATCAGGATGATGCCCGCCGCTTCATGGTAGCGGAATTCTTTCAGGTACGACAGAAGTACCATGCCGATGCCGCCGCCGCCGACCATGCCGACAATGGTGGAGGCGCGGATATTCACTTCGAGGCAGTACAGGTACCATGAAATAAAGCCGGATACGCACGATGGAAGGACACACTGGAAGATGCGCTGCCAGAAGGTGGCTCCCACCGCTTCGAGACTTTCGAGAGTATCTTTCGGGATTTCATCGATCACTTCAATGAAAGTACGGGTCATGAAAGCAAAGCTTGTAATCAGGAGGGCCGTAAATCCGACGCCGGTGCCCACGCCGAGGGAGGAAAAGAGGATGAACGCCCATACGAGGGTGGGGATATTGCGGAGGAACGTAGCAAAGCTGCGGATGATGACCGTGAGCGCCTTCGACGGCGAGGTAGACTCGCTCCCGAAAACCGCGGCAACCGCCGCAAGCACCGCTCCGACAGACGCGGAAGACACCGCAAGCGCCGCCGTGACCACTACGCTTTCGAGAGCCGTTTCCGAGTAATTCGCGTCCGGCGGCCAGAAGTCTTCCGAAAGGAAGGTCCAGGCGCCGCCAAGCTCTGCAATGACTTCCAGCGGATTGAATCCGGTCCACCAGGTGGCGATAAGGAAGGACAGAAGGATAATGCCTCCCATCCCCTGGCAGACCGTTTTTTCCCGGCCGCTCATGACGCGCGCTCCCCAAGGGACAGGGTACTTGCCGGCGCGTCATAGATGGTCTCGATGATGCGGTCCGTCAGTTCTTCCGGCGCCCCGTCGAAAACGACCGTCCCTTTCCGGAGGCCGATGATACGCGTCGCGTAATGACGGGCCGCGTCGATCTGATGAAGATTCACAAGACAAGCCATATGCCGGCGCATCGCCATGGAGTGGATCATATCCATGATGATCCGCGCGCTGGATGGATCGAGAGAGGCGATCGGCTCATCGCAGAGGAGGAGTTCCGGTTCCTGCATGAACGCCCGGGCAATGCCGACGCGCTGCTTCTGCCCGCCGGAGAGATCCGCCGCGCGGGACCGGACAAAATCTTCCATGTGAATCTCTTCGAGAAGATCCATGGCTTTTCTCTTGTCTTCCTCGCTGTAGAGCCCAAGCATGCCCTTCCAGGAAGGCATGTACCCGAGACGCCCATGGAGCACATTCTGCATAACCGACAGACGGTAGACCAGATTGTAATTCTGGAATATCATGCCGATGCCCGCCCGCATGCGGCGCAGCTTCTGCCCTTTCTCCCGGGCAATGTCTTCCCCATGGATCAGAATCCGCCCGCTGGTCACATCCTGGAGGCGGTTGACCGACCGGAGAAGGGTCGATTTCCCTGCACCCGATGGACCGATGACCGCGATAAATTCGCCGGGCTTAACGGAAAATGAGACGTGGTTCAATCCATGCACGCCATTTTTATATACTTTGCTCACGTCTTCCAGCCGGAGCAGCTCGTCCTGTACTTTCATATGGTTCCCCTTGCTTGAACAGAAAGAAACCCCTGCGGGGCCTCTTCCCAGAGGGTGTGTGCCTTCCCTGCAGGCGCACGCTCTCTTTCTACTTTGACCTGTAATATGTCTTACTTGCTCATCAGTTTGTTCAGATCAATGATGGGCTGGTAATCTTTGAGCGACGCTTCTACGAAACGGGCGCCCGGTACTTTGATGACCTTGGTGAAGTAGTCTTCATTCTGGTAACCCAGCACAAACTTGGTGAGTTTTTCCCGGAGACCCTTGTCCATATCCGCGCGGATGATGAGACCTTCCGCAGGAATCGGATCGGATTTGGCGATGATCTTGATAGCCTTGCCGTCCACATTGCCTGCTTTGATTTCAGAGGCGAGAATCTGGTCAGACACAGCGGCTACATCCACATCTCCCTTGGCGACAGCCTGGATGCTGGCCTGGTGCTTGCCGGAATACACAGCGGAGGAGAAGAATTTTCCATTCGTATGGAGCGCTTCGCTGTTCAGATTGTCATTGGGGAAGGCTTTCATAATTTCACCGGTCGGGATCAGGTTGCCTGAAGTGGAGCCGGGATCAACGAAAGCCATCTTTTTGTTCTTCACGTCTTTGATGGCGTTGATGTCATTCCGGTCGGCTCTGGTGATGAATACGGAACGGTAGGTCGCTTTGGCTTTGTCTCCGCCAGGGGCCTTCATGGCGATCACGTCCACCTTGCCGTCCATGCGCTTGTTCGCCAGAGCAATGCCTTCCGCGCCGAGGTAGGCCATATCCGCTTTCTTTGTGCGGAGCGCTTCTACGATGCCGTTGTAGTCAGACGCGTTGATTTCCTTTACTTCCATGCCGATCGCCTTGGAGAGATCCTTTGCCATTCCCTGACGGGCATCAGCGCTCTGTTCCGTCGATTCATTCGGCGCATAAGCGATGGTGAATGTCTTATTTCCCGCAGCCGCGCTGCCCGCCCCTTTCGAGCCGCCGCAGCCGGCCATGCCGAATGCCGCTCCGCCGAGAGCACAAACCACGCCGACAGTGATCAGAATTTTTTTCATGTTCATTTTCAATTTCTCCTTTGCCTCTCCAGGGCTTTCAGAAATCACTTGTCCCGTCCTTCCGGGACCCTCTGACTATGTACTTGTTCAGGAAAGTATGACAGGCCTTCCATCGGATGCCCGCATCAAACGGCAGAAACATGAGAAAATCACAATTCATTCTCACGAGCGGGAGAATGAATTTTTCCCATACAGGGGAACAGGGATACAGGACCCATTCTGCCGCTGGATGCAGGCGCCCGTCTTGTATGGCGCCCGGTCACAGCGGTAAAAGCAATTATTCTGCCAGGTCCAGAAGATCCCGGATATCGTGGAGGATGTAATCGGCGCCGGCCTTTTTATAGACTTCCGCCGTTCTTTCTTCTGCCGCTTTTTTCTCTTCTTCAGAAAGCGCTTCGTATTCCGCCCGGGTGAGACCCATTACAGAGCTTCCTACGACGATACCCGCCGTTTTGCAGCCGGCATGCTTTCCTTCTTCAATGTCCGCGACCGTATCGCCCACTTTCAAAACCTTTCCCGTCTCAGACCAGCCGAAGTGCATCATATTGAGGAAAATCATGTACGGATAAGGACGTCCCTTGCCGTCGGTGCTGTCCGGCGTCACCCAGTAATCCGGTTCATAGCCCTGCGCCCGCGCGGAGGGCACGACGAGAGCCATCATAGCATCATTGAATCCGGTGGTGCTGCCCATTTTATATCCCCGGCCGCGAAGGGTATCGATGGTGTCGCATACATAAGGCTTCAGTTCCACGCCGCGGGCCAGGACCTTCAGCACCATCGGTTCAAACCGGGCATAAAGACGGTTCACATCGGAGTCGGTCGGAGCAGCGCCGTATTTTTCCGTCCAGGCCTTCTTAATTTCCGGCATAGCCAGCATGGTCTTGATGTGATCCCACTTCAGCATGCCCATGGGCTTTCTCACTTCTTCGTCCGTAACGGGAATCCCCGCTTCTTTGAAAATTTCCTTGAATACTTCCACCGGAGCCATGGATCCGAAATCGACAGTCGTCCCGGCCCAGTCAAAAATCATGCCTTCCCACTTCATGGTATTTTCTCCTTTTCTTTTCCTCTTCGTCAGAAGAACTTGAACTTGTTTTCATGTCTTCATCATACGGGCTGTCCATGAATCCTAGACAAATAAAAAGTAAAATGATCGAAAAATACAGCAAAACTTTCGTAAATTGCGGCAAGTTCGGGCAGGGAGGGGAAAGGAACTTTCCCGCTCCATCATTCCATAAAAAATCCCATAAAATCAGGGATTTTTTCTCTTTTTCCATAGATTTTCTCCATATTCCCATTCCAACTCAGCACAGGATGCATCAGATTTTCATTGAAATACTGCAAATTTCAGCATACACAGTCCATAACGGCATTGCGCGGAAAGAAAGGATTGTCTACAATACAGAAAGCATCATACCCTTAAAATGGGAAATCACGGAAAGGAGTTTCTATGATACAGGAAGAACGGCGCGCCCTCATTCTGAAAGCTCTGGAAGAGCGGCCCCTTTTAAAACTGGAAGATTTATCCCTCACCCTGGGCGTATCCATCGACACCATCCGACGGGATCTGAAATCCATGGACCGGGATGGTCTCCTCCAATATATCCGAGGCGGCGCGAAGGCTCTCCGCCGAAAGGAACAGTTTTATTCCTTCAAAGGACGGGAAATCATCAATATTGAGCTCAAAAAAGAAGCGTCCCGGAAGGCTCTTGAATGGGTGAAGAAGGGAGACGTAATTTTCCTCAATTCCGGTACGACCAATACCATTTTCGCCAGAGAGCTGACCCGGGCAATGATTCCCTGCACGGTGATCACCAACAATATCGCCGCCGCTGCCGCTGCCGCCGCCAATCCCCGGTGCCATGTGCAGATTCTGGGCGGTTTCCTCAATGGGGAAGAGCAGTCTACAGGCGGCGCGGAATGCCTCCGCCAGGTGGCGTCCCTCTATCCGGACCTGTGCTTCCTCTCCGTAAATTCTCTCGAGCTCACGGCAGGACTCACCGATTTCCGCATGGAAGAAATTCCTGTCATGCAGACCGCTTTCCGCAATGCCCGTCAGTGCGCCGCTATTATGGACTCCACCAAGGCAGGACGCGTCGCCAAGCGCCAGGTTTTTCCGCCCCAGTCCATGCCCCCCATTTTTATGGACAACCGGATCCCTGCAGAAGAAAAATCCAAATACCTCGCCAGAGGCATCGAAATCCTTTAAAAAAGGCAATAGAAAACCCCGGTTCCATCATCGCCATGGAACCGGGGTTTTCTATTTTCTTTTAATCAGACAGGCCTTACACATTGAAGCGGAAGTACGCTACGTCTCCGTCCTGGATCTCGTAGTCTTTTCCTTCCACCCGGAGAAGCCCTTTTTCACGGACCGCATTGAACGAGCCGCATGCCATGAGATCTTCATAGGTCACGATTTCCGCGCGAATGAAGCCTCTCTCAATATCGGTGTGAATCTTTCCTGCCGCTTTCGGCGCCTTTGTGTGGGCGCGCACCGTCCAGGAACGGCATTCATCAGGGCCGACAGTGAAGAAATTGATCAGCCCCAGGAGAGAATAAGCGGAACGGATGAGGCGGTTCAGCCCCGGTTCCTCTTCTCCCAGATCCGCAAGGAACGCTTTTGCTTCGTCCCCGTCCAGCTCGGACACTTCCTGCTCAATTTCCGCGGAAATGGGCACCCATTTCGCCCCTTCCTTCTCCGCCTGGGCCGCTGCCTTCTGGACGAAAGGATTGGCCATAGGATCGGCGATGTCGTCTTCCGCTGTATTCAGCACGTACAGCACAGGCTTCAAGGTGAGGAGATTCAGCTCCTTCAGAATTTCCAGGTCATCTTCGGAAAGATCGAGAGACCGTGCCGGCTTCCCTTCAGAAAGGGCATTGTACACTTTTTCCAGCACCGCCAGCTGTCCCTTGGCCTCCTTGATCCCCGCCTGGGCAAGCTTTGCGGTCTTTGTCTTCTTCTTGTCCACGCTGTCCAGATCGGCCAGGCAGAGCTCCGTATTGATGATATCCATATCCCGCACAGGGTCCACAGACCCTTCCACGTGGGTAATATTGCCGTCCTCGAAACAGCGCACCACATGGGCGATGGCGTCGGTCTCCCGGATATGGCTCAGGAACTGGTTTCCCAAACCTTCCCCTTTGGACGCTCCCGCCACAAGGCCGGCGATGTCTACGAAGCGGGTGAAAGCAGGCGTGGTCTTCTTCGGCTTGAAAATGCCTGCCAGGTCATAGAGCCGGTGATCCGGCACTTCTACCACGCCAACGTTTGGCTCAATGGTGCAGAAAGGGAAATTCGCCGCTTCCGCCCCAGCCTTGGTAATGGCGTTAAACAATGTCGACTTTCCCACATTGGGAAGGCCTACGATACCGATCTGCAGATTTGTACTCATAAAATCCCCCTGTCCGGGCCGGGCCCGTGTTCATGAAAAAGGCTTGAGGCCGGTTTCCCTGTCTCAAGTCTTCCGGGAAAGGGACAAATTCCCCTTCCTGCTGTATTCACGATAAAGCGCGCAGCTTATTTCCGCTCTGCCAGCGCCTTCTTCATCCGCGCTACCGCTTCCGCTGTCTTTTCCGGCGTATTGAACGCAGTGAGCCGCACATACCCTTCGCCGCAGGGACCAAATCCCGAGCCGGGGGTACAGATGATCTGCGCCTTCGTGAGAAGGAAATCAAAGAAATCCCAGCTGGTCATGCCTTCCGGCACAGTGAGCCATACATAGGGGCTGTTCGTGCCGCCGCACGCAGGAAGACCTGCTTCCTTGGCGCCTTCCAGAATCATCTGGGCATTCTTCTTATAAATATCAAGGGTGGCGTGAATTTCCTTCTGCCCCTCTTCGGTATAAATCGCCGCGGCGCCGCGCTGGACGATGTAGGAAACGCCGTTGAACTTGGTGCACTGCCGGCGGTCCCAGAGATGGTTTGCCGATACTTTCTCGCCGGACTTGGTTTCCAGCATCAGTTCATGAGGAATGACGCAGAAGCCGCAGCGTACGCCCGTAAAGCCGGCGGTCTTCGAATAGGACCGGAATTCGATAGCCACTTCCTTGGCCCCTTCGATTTCATAAATGCTGTGGGGAATGTTGTCTTCTGTAATGAAGCATTCATAAGCCGCGTCAAAAAGAATGACCGAACCGGTCTGCTTGGCGTAGCGCACCCACATGGTGAGCGCTTCCTTATTCATCGCCGCGCCGGTGGGATTGTTCGGCGAGCAGAGATAAATGATCATGGGATCGTGCTTCGGAAGCGCCGGCTGGAAACCGCATTCTTCGTAGCACGGCAGGTATTCAATGCGCTGGAACGCGCCGTTCACAAATTTCCCGCTCCGTCCGGCCATGACATTGCTGTCCACATAGACAGGATATACCGGGTCCGTCACAGCCACCACGTCGTCAATGTCAAAAATTTCCTGGATATTGCCTACGTCACACTTGGCGCCGTCGCTCACAAAAATTTCCGACGGGTCAATGTCGATGCCGCGGCGCTTGAAATCAAAATCCACAATGGCCTGACGGAGGAACAGATACCCCTGCTCCGGGCCGTAGCCGTGGAAAGTCTCCATATGGGCCATTTCATCGACCGCCTTGTGCATCGCCGCGATCACCGCCGGCGCGAGAGGCTGCGTCACGTCGCCGATACCGAGAGAAATAAGCTCCGCCTCCGGATGCTTTTCCTGGTACGCCGCGGCCTTCTTCTTCACTTCCGCAAAGAGGTAGGATCCCTGCAGATTCAGATATGCTTCATTACAATGTGCCATAATTTCAGCTCCTATCAAAGTTTTTTATATACAGTAAATTGTAACATAGTTGCGCCGTGAAATACAGAGAAAAGGCGAAAATGAAAAAGAATATCCCCCATGACTTTCCTCTTTCGCCCCGCTGGAAGAAATCTCCATACCCCAGAACCTCCACGATCTCCTAACGCGCCATGAGCCAGAACTTTTTCGGTGCTTCCTTCGTCCATCCTTTACTTTCTGCTAGTTTATGAATCGCCTTATTCCCTTCTTTGCTGAGTTGTTGATAATTCCCTATATCTGATTAGACTTGTTTATTTAACAACTTGTTTTGCAGTAGGTCCTTGGTTCCCATCTCAAATCCCAAGAAGTTCCATTTCGCTCCGCTTTGCCCATTGTAAGATCCGTTTTCTGCTTCTCCTGCCAGTGATCCCAGTGCGCCGCCTACAACGGCTGCAATGTTCTGTACGATGTCAGGATGCTCCTCCATCCAGGCTTTTCCTTTGGTCTTTTCGAGATAGCCAGTAACGTACTCACTGACGCCTCCTGTCATGGCTCCTGTAAGTGCGCTTCCTCCGCTCAGATCGCCAAGGATAGCTCCCAATGCGCCATGTGCCAGGACTTTTTCCGTGCTTCCTTCGCTCCATCCTTTTCTTTCCGCCAGTTTGTGGATCGCTTGGTTCCCTTCTTTGCTGAGGATTCCGATCAGTTCCTGCCGTTCTTTCACGTCTTCTTTATCGAATATCTGCGCCAGCTGATTCAGGCTGTCTTTCGTATTTCTATTGAGTTTTGTGACGTCCTGTCTCTGGTTATCCTTGTCGGTAATGCTGATCATTCCTTCGGCTATTCCCGCTTTGGTCGTACTTTCTGCATTATCTTTTACTGTAGGCGTAATATTGGGCGTCAAGCCTTTTTCATTGAGTTTGGTATTTCCGCCTTTGCTGTAGCTTATGCCGTAGCCGCCTGCTGTGTAGTCTGCCTTATTCTGGATATCGTCCCACGTCAAAGTATCGGTAGTAAGATCATTCTTTTCTGCCGGTGCTTTGCTGTCGATGACAGCGCCTTTCAGGTCGGTATTTCCTTTGACTTCTACATCATATCCTTCACTGCCTGCATAGATGCCGCTCTGATCGGTGACGCTTTCATAGCGGCTGTCTGTATTCGTTTTCCCTGCCTGCGCGGTATAGCTGCCTCCCATCTGGATGCTTCCGCCCTTCGAGCTGTTTTTTTCCTTGTAGCTGTCGCTGTCCTTTTCGCTGGCAATCGATAAATTCCCGCCTGCCTGGGCAGCGACTTTCTCTCCTTCCGCTTGGCCTCCATGAATGACCGTATCCTTCCCGCTCTTCATAGTGAGATGATCCGAGGCAGATACTACGCTTTCTGTATGGCTGATGGTCTCTTCCTGTTCCTTTCCCTTATGGGCGGATGCATTGGCATAAATGCCTGTACCGGAAGCGGAAAGACTCATCCCTGCGCCGCTGGATTTTCCAGATGTATTGGTCTGACTTACTGTCGTATTGGCAGAGGAAGTGAAGGAAAGATTTTTCCTGCTTCCAGAGTGACATTGTTTCCAGCCACGCTGCTCCCTTTAACTGTCAGATCGTTTGTGCTGCGGATGGAGACATCTTCCCCTGCAGCCACCTGGCTTCCCACCGCTTCTACCGCATGGACACGATTCGTATCCTGGTAATGGCTGCTGCCAAACCCAACTTGAATGACTGGCTTCATGCTGGACGGATTGTTCTTATAATCTG
>CAUBUJ010000046.1 GCA_958439155.1 uncultured Veillonellaceae bacterium | reverse complement strand
TATTCCAGATGCATGGAGCTAACAGAAAACGGCCAATGATTTGAAGAGTGGAGGCCCTTGCGGCCCCCTTTAGGGTAGATCTTTCGTCAAGCTCGAAGGCTCGCCCCGGGCGGGGGGGGAAGGTTGCCGGCGGCCACGCTTTCCGCTGCTATAAAAGCGGACTATGCCCTTTCCTTACTTGGCAGCGCGGGGAGCCCTGTGTAGAGGCATCATTCTGTTTCTGGGTTGTACGCATGCGAATTAGCAGATTCAGTAGAAATGAGACAAATTAAGGCTCGCCCCTTTTAGGGAGAGCAGTCAGCGAAGCTGACTGAGAGGGGACGAGCCTGAGGATATAGAGGTTTTAGAGCTGGTATGGGGCATTTCTCGGTGATTACGTGTGCTCCACATTTCATGCGCCCATAGTCCGTTCAAAACCAGTTACTACGCAGGCGCGCCCCTCTCAGCCTCCTCCGTCGGCAGCTCTCCCCTTGCGGGGCGAGCCTTGTTCAATGTCATATCGCCGTCTTTAGTGTGTACGCACGCATAAATTTAGACACACAGTATAAATCGCGATGCATTACCTTGCGTTTTCTTATTTTCCGCCATTACAATGAGAAAAAGGAGTTCAGAAAGGAGAATGCGTTGTGGACAGCATCAGGCAAAAATCAAAAGAACGGCTTCTGGGAGCAGCGAGAACACTGCGGAGGAATATGACGAAAGAAGAAAAGAAATTGTGGTATGATTTTCTCCGCCTGCAGGAATGCAAATTTTACAAACAGCGTCCGCTTGCACCTTATGTAACGGACTTTTACTGTCCCAAAGCGCGTCTCGTGATTGAACTGGATGGAGGCCAGCATTATACAAAAGAAGGAGAAATGGCGGACCGTGAGAGGACAGCTTACTTGGAAAAACACTATGCCGTAATGGTTGTGAGATTCAGCAATTTAGAAATCCATCAGAATTTTCGGGGAGTCTGCGAAAGGATCCATGAGCTTCTGCGGTTCCGTATACGTAGAAAATAAATGCCATTTGTTGTTTTAAAACCAGAATGTACGCAGGCTCATCCCCTCTCAGGCCCTTGACCAGGCCCGCGCTGCGTAATAAGGAGCAGGCACAGCCTGATTGTCATAGCAGCGGAGAAAGCAGCCACTGGTGCTTTCTCCCCCCCAACAGGGGGAGCCCTGCGAGAAGTCATATTTCTGTTTTAGGTTTGTATTCATGCGAATCTGCTCATTCTGCAGAAATGAAGCAGGAACCAAGGCTCGCCCTGGCGAGGAGAATACGCCATTTTCCCGTTCGCGGCGGAGCCGCATAGCAAGAGGTTTCCTATTTCCTCTTCAGACTTCAGACCCCAGACCTCAGACCCCGCCGCAAATGAGGCAGTCCCGGATATCCCTGTACATGACAGCTAAGCTCCATGCCTATGCGGCGTGAGCGTTTCCTATGATACAATACATAGAGCATAGAACGAACAGGGAGGAACGCATGGAGAAACCGGTAATTGGATCTGTGAAACTGGATGGATGGGCGGTGCTGGCGCCGATGGCGGGGGTGAGTGATCTGGCGTACCGCGTCATTGCCCGGCGGATGGGGGCGGCCATGACGACGACGGAGATGGTCAGTTCCCGCGGGCTTCATTATAAAAATGAGAAAACAGAAGAAATGCTGAAGCTGGATCCCTCGGAGCATCCTGTATCGCTCCAGCTTTTTGGGAATGATCCGGAGATTATGGCGGAGGCGGCGCGGGTGGTAGAGGCGGCCGGCGCGGATATGATTGATATCAATATGGGATGCCCCATGCTGAAGGTGGTGAAGAATGGGGACGGGTCGGCGCTGATGAAAAACATTCCTCTCGCCTACGATATTGTAAAAGCCATGACCGGGGCGGTCCATGTGCCGGTGACGGTGAAAATGCGGATCGGCTGGGACCGGAAGTGGCTGAACGCGCCGGAGCTGGCCGCTGCCGTAGAGGAAGCGGGGGCGGCGGCTGTCACGGTCCATGGGCGGACGAAGGAGGAGCTTTACAGCGGGCATGCGGACTGGAAGGAAATCGCCCGTGTGGTCGCGGCGGTCCATATTCCTGTCTTTGGAAACGGCGACGTCACTGATGGGCCCAGCGCGAAAGCGCTCATGGAGGAGACGGGCTGCGCAGGGGTGGCTATCGGCCGGGCTGCCTGGGGCAATCCCTGGATTTTCCGTGAGGTGAATGCGTATCTTGAAGAGGGGCGGGTCCTTCCGCCGCCGTCCCGGACGGAGCGGCTCCATATGGCGGCGGAGCATCTGAAAGGGCTGGTCCGGGAGAAGGGGGAATATATCGCGGTCCGGGAAATGCGGGCCCACGCGAGCCACTATTTCCATGGCCTGCCCCGGGCGACGGCGCTCCGCCGGGAGATCATGAAAGCGCTCACGGAAGAGGAGTTCCTCCGGCTCCTTGCGTCGTATGAAAAAAGAGACTTCTTCTGCCGGAATGGATGCGTATAAAAGGCAGGTTGGAGGAGAATAAAAGGGGCAGAAAAACTCATGAGATGTTTATTATAAATTAAGCCTTTCCCATAGGGGGAGGCCCCTTTTTATTGACAAGGGTCATAGGAGCCTTTACAATAAATCTGTTAGAAAATATGGGATGATTTGGAAACTGTTGAGCCTGTGCTGTGAGTATCGCGGGCTTTTCTTGTTTCCCATGGGAAGGGACCTTCCCGGAGGTGGTGGGAAAGGATGGCGCCTGCCGCGGATAGGGCGGGATTCTTTCTTTTCCTGGTAAAGAAAAGGGGTTATGATGTTAGACAAACTTTTTGCTCTTTCTGAAAGAAAGACAACGGTGCGCACGGAAATCATGGCGGGGATTACCACGTTCATTACGATGGCCTATATTTTATTTGTGGCCCCCAGTGTTCTTTCCGCGGCAGGCATGGACAAAAATGCCGTGTTTATCGCGACCGCTCTTGGCGGCGGTCTGGTGACTATCGCTATGGGCCTTTTTGTGAATTATCCAATTTGTCTGGCTCCCGGCGTGGGTCTTCTGGCTTTTTATGCATTTACGGTTTGTATCGGTATGCAGGTGCCATGGCAGACCGCGCTTGGAGCTGTTTTTATTTCCGGTCTGGTTTTCTTCGTGCTCACGGTGACCCATATCCGCCAGATGATCATTGAAGGGATTCCCAATTCCCTGAAGTCGGCCATTACGGTCGGGATTGGCCTTTTTATCTGCATCATCGGCCTCAAGATGAGCGGCCTCATGGCGGTCAATCTGGCCCTTGCACCGGACGCTCTCTCTGCGGTGAACGCTGCCGGCGGCCATTATACGGCAGGATCCAACGACACGGTCTTCGCTCTTGGAAGTCTCACCAATCCGGAACACCTGGTAACCCTGTTCGGCCTTTTCCTTACAGCGATCCTCATGAGCCGCAACGTGACCGGATCCATTCTGATCGGTATTTTTGTGACGACCATCCTTTCCTATGTGACCGGCGTTTCCCATCTGCCGGAGAATTTCAGCCCCTTCATGCTGCCGGACTTCTCCAACAACGCTTTCCTCCAGCTGGATATTGCAGGCGCTTTCCATATGGGGATCGTAACGATCATCTTTACTTTTACCTTTGTAGAACTGTTTGACTCCATGGGCACCATGGTGGGGGCCGCGTCCAAAGCGGGCCTCATCAATCCGAAGACCGGCGATTTCCCTGGCATGGGCAAAGCGCTTCTCACGGACGCGTGCGGCGTGTCTTTCGGCTCCCTCTTGGGCGCTTCCACCATTACCGCTTTCGTGGAATCGGTGGCCGGTGTCGGCGCCGGCGGACGGACCGGCCTGACCGCTGTGACCTGCGGCGTGCTTTTCCTGATTTCCCTCATTTTCGCGCCGATCGTAGGACTCATCCCGGCGACGGCCACGTCCCAGGTGCTGATTCTCGTAGGTGCGCTCATGCTGGAAGGCGTGAAGAATGTGGATTTCAGCGATTTCACCGAAGTATTCCCGGCATTTCTTACGATTGTGCTCATGCCTTTCACTTACAGCATCGCCAATGGCATCTGCGGCGGGTTTGTAGCGTACGCGCTGCTCAAGCTGGTCACCGGCAAGGGCAAAGAAGTGCACATGATAGTCTATATTCTGGCGGTGCTCATTATTGCCCGCTTTGTATTCCTGGGAGATTAAGGAGGATTTTCCATGCATGTAGCGATCGTTATGGGCAGTGATTCTGATCTGCCGGTGATGAAGAAGGCTTTTGCCATTCTTGATGATTTCGGCGTGTCTTACGATGTGGCCCTCGCTTCGGCCCACCGGACCCCGAAGAAACTGGAAGCGTATGTGGCGGAAGAGGAAAAGAAAGGCGCTCTCTGCTATATCGCCGGCGCCGGCATGGCAGCGGCTCTGCCCGGCGTGGTGGCAAGTCTCACCGATAAGCCGGTCATCGGCATTCCGCTCTCCGGCGCCAAGCTGGACGGGATGGACGCGCTTCTTTCCATCGTGCAGATGCCTTCGGGCATGCCGGTAGCAACGGTTGCGGTGGACGGCTCGAAGAACGGCGCGCTCCTGGCGGTCCAGATCGGCGCCGTATCCGATCCGGAACTGGCGAAGAAGTACAGAGCCTACCGGGAAGATATGGCAAAGCAGATTTACGAAAAAGATAAAAAATTACAGCAGGAACTGAAAAAATAAAGGGGGACATTTCCCCAGTGCCTTATGGCGGAAGGAGACATTATGAAAACATACAAACCTTTTAAATCCGGCAAAGTGCGTGAACTGTATGATCTGGGCGACAGCCTCGTTATGGTCTGCACAGACCGCATTTCCGCGTTTGACAATATTCTGAAAGATCCGATCCCCAATAAGGGGAAGATTCTGAACCAGATGTCTGAATTCTGGTTTGACTTCACAAAGGATCTGGTGCCGAACCATCTGATTTCCATGGATACGAAGGATATGCCTGAATTCTTCCAGACCCCGGAATTTGAAGGGCGCAGCATGAAGACACTGAAGCTGAATATGATCCCTGTGGAATGTATCGTCCGGGGCTACATCACAGGCAGCGGCTGGGAAGGCTACCAGAAAGACGGCAAAGTCTGCGGCATCCAGCTGCCGGCAGGCCTGAAGGAATGCCAGAAGCTGCCGGAACCGATCTTTACGCCCAGCACCAAGGCGCCGGCGGGAGAGCATGACCAGAACATTTCCTTTGAAGAAGGGGTGGAATGGGTGAACCGCTTCTTCCCGGGTAAAGGCGAAGAATACATGAAGAAGCTCGGCGAGCTCACTCTCGCGCTCTACAAGAAGTGCGCCGCATACGCTCTGGAAAAAGGCATCATCATCGCGGATACGAAGTTTGAATTCGGCCTCAATGACAAAGGGGAGATCGTCCTGGGCGATGAAATGCTCACGCCGGACAATTCCCGGTTCTGGCCGCTCGCAGGCTATGAAGCAGGAAAGAGCCAGCCCTCCTATGACAAGCAGTTCCTCCGGGATTACCTCCACGCCCATCCCGACGCGGATGTGCCCCAGGATATCCTGAAGAAGACCTTTGACAAGTACGCGGAAGCGTATGAACTGCTCACAGGACGGAAATTTAAATAATGTTTCACCCTTGTCTTGTGATTTGACGCAGAGGAGTTTGTTGTGACACATACATCGATAAACCACTATGATGACAAGCCCCATGAAGAGTGCGGGGTATTTGGGATTTTTGATCATACCTGCAACGCGGCCCTGGAGGTGTACTACGGCCTTTTCTCCCTGCAGCACCGCGGACAGGAAAGCGCGGGGATGACCATCAGCGACGGCGCGTCCATGGAAACGTTCCGCAAGATGGGGCTCGTCACGGAAGTCTTCCGCAAGTTCCCTGTGAAGACAGGCTTCATCGGCATCGGCCATGTGCGGTACAGCACCACCGGCTCATCCATTCCGAGCAATATCCAGCCTCTCCAGGTGGACTGCGTGGAAGGGCCGCTCGCGCTTGCCCACAACGGGAACCTGATCAATACGTCGCAGCTTCGGCAGAGTCTTCTCCAGCACGGCGCGGATTTCCAGACCACCATGGATACGGAAGTCATTATCAAGCTGCTCGCCCGGTCCAGAAAGACCGCGGTGGAAGACAAGATGAAGGAAGTCATGGGCATTCTCCGCGGCGCCTATGCCCTTGTAGCCTGCACGGAACATGCCATTTACGGCGTGCGCGATCCTTTCGGCTACCGTCCGCTGGTGGTGGGGAAAACGGAACACGGCTGGGTCCTTGCTTCGGAAACGTGCGCTCTCGACGCGATCGACGCGAAATTTGTGCGCGATGTGGCGCCTGGTGAAATCGTGACCATCGATGAGAGCGGCCTCCGGAGCACCATGTATGAGCCGGCCCTGCATCACCAGAGAGCGATCTGCTCTTTCGAGTACATTTATTTCGCCCGGCCTGATTCCATCATGAACGGCCAGAGCATTTACGAAGCGCGTCTCAATATGGGCAAGGCCCTCTGGGAAGAAACCCATTACGAAGGGGACGTGGTGATGAGCGTGCCTGACTCAGGAAATGTGGCGGCCCTCGGCTATTCGAGAGCGTCCGGGATTCCCTATGGGGAAGGGTTCTTGAAAAATAAATACATGGGCCGCACCTTCATCCAGCCGGACCAGAAGCAGCGGGAACGGGCGGTGCGTATGAAGCTCAATCCCATCGCGGGCAATGTGAAAGGGAAGCGGATCATTCTGATCGACGATTCCATCGTGCGGGGCACCACCAGCGGCATTATTATCCGCATGCTCCGCGACGTAGGCGCCAAGGAAATCAAGCTCTGCATCAGCTCGCCGCCGGTGAAGTACCCCTGCTTCTTCGGCATCGATACGGCAGAGCGGCGCCAGCTCATCGCAGCCAAGCACAGCACGGAAGAAATCTGCCGCATGATCGGCGCGGACAAGCTGCATTATCTCTCTCAGGAAGGACTGGCGAAAGCGATCAGCTGCCTTCGCGGGGAAGATATGTGCTTTGCCTGCTTTGACGGAAAGTACGCGGAAAAGCTTCCCTCCGAAATGGAGTCGAGAGTGAAATAAGGAGACAGTCATGAGTGAATTGAAAAAAGGGCTCACCTATGCAGACGCAGGCGTCAACATTGATGCCGGCGAAAAAGAAGTAGAGATGATTAAGGAGTGTGTCAGAGATACCTATACGGACGGCGTCATGGGCGATCTGGGAGGCTTCGGCGGTCTCTACACGCTGAAGCATGAATTGGGTCATATGGAAGAAGCGGTGCTCGTATCCGGCACGGACGGTGTCGGCACGAAGCTGCGTCTGGCCATTGATATGGGCATTCATGACACCATCGGCCAGGACTGTGTGGCGATGAGCGTCAATGACGTGCTCGTCCAGGGCGCGAAGCCCCTCTTCTTCCTCGATTACATTGCCACGGAAAAACTGGATCCGGAACTGATGGCGACCATCGTGAAAGGCGTGGCCCGGGCATGCAAGGAATCGGGATGCGCTCTCCTCGGCGGGGAAACGGCGGAAATGGCCGGCTTCTACAGCAAGGGCGACTATGATGTGGCAGGCTTTGCGGTGGGCATTGTAGACAAGAAAGACCTCATCACCGGCGAGACCATCCGTCCCGGCGATGTGATGCTGGGACTTCCTTCCACAGGGGTGCATTCCAACGGCTATTCCCTGGTGCGGCGCATCATCAAAGACTGCGCCCTCGATCTGAACAAAACCTATGAAGGCATGGATACGCCCCTTGGAGAAGTGCTTCTTACACCGACAAGGCTTTATCCGAAAGCGGTGCTTCCAGTGCTGGCCGGCGCCCATCTGAAAGGGCTCGTCCATATTACAGGGGGCGGCTTCTATGACAATATTCCGAGAGTTCTTCCCGAAGGGATCCGGGCTGTGGTGGACGCGGACAAGTGGCCGCTCCTTCCGATTTTCCCGTTCCTCAAAAAGCAGGGCGGCGTAGAAGCGCGTGAAATGTACCGTACTTTCAACTGCGGCATCGGCATGATCCTCATCGCCTCCGCAGAAGAAGCGGAAAAAGCGAAGGCTATCCTGAAAGATGCCGGCGAAGCGGTCTATGAAATCGGCCGCATTGAAGAAGGTCCCCATGATGTGGTTGTGACTGGCGGTCTCTTCCATGAATAAGCGCATTTTAATTTTCGCTTCCGGCCGCGGTTCCAACGCGGAAGCCCTTCACGAAGCGGCGGAAAAAGGAATCATTGCCGGGACCATCGTAGGCGTCATCTGTGACCATGGGGACGCGCAGGTCCTCAAACGGGCGGCGCGGTGGAAGGTGCCGGCAGTGGTAATCGAGAAGAAAGATTACGCCGACAAAAAGGCTTTTGATGAGGCCATTCTGAAGGCGGCCGAATCATTCCGGCCGGACCTGATCTGCCTGGCCGGGTACATGCGGATCTGCGGGGAAAACCTGGTGCATGCTTTCCCGCACAAGATCATCAATATTCATCCGGCGCTGCTCCCCAGCTTCCGCGGGCTCCACGCCCAGCGGCAGGCCGTGGAAGCTGGAGTGAAAGTGGCGGGCTGCACGGTCCATTTCGTAGGCACCGGGCTCGATGACGGCCCCATTATTACCCAGACAGCGGTGCCTGTCTATGATGACGATACGGAAGAAACATTGTCGGCGCGGATTCTCCAGCAGGAACATCCTGCGTACGTGCGGGCTGCCGCCGCTTTCTGCAGCGGGCGCCTCCATGTGGAAGGACACCGCGTTTCCGGTATGCATCCAAAGGAGAGTGAACACATTGACCATTAAAAGAGCGCTCATCAGCGTATCTGATAAAACGGGCGTCGTGGAATTTGCCCGGGGCCTTCATGAACTGGGGGTCGAAATCATTTCTACCGGCGGTACGATGAAAGCCATTGCCGCGGCAGGCATTCCGGTCATTCCTGTGTCTGACGTGACAGGATTTCCGGAAATGATGGACGGCCGGGTGAAAACCCTTCATCCGAAAATTCACGGCGGGATCCTGGCGATCCGGGACAATCCGGACCATGTGAAGGCCATGAAAGAACACGGCATCAAAGGCATTGACCTGGTAGCGGTCAATCTTTATCCGTTCCGCCAGACCATTGCCAAGCCTGATGTGACTCTCGCGGAAGCCATTGAAAATATCGACATCGGCGGGCCGTCCATGGTGCGGGCTGCGGCGAAGAATTACAAATATGTCACCATCGTGGTGGATCCCTCCCAGTACGGGGAAGTGCTGGAAAAGATCAAGGAAGGGACGCTCACCGAAGCTTTCCGTCTGAAGCTTTCCCAGAAAGCATTTCTCCATACAGGGCTCTATGACTGCGCTATCGCAGAATACCTGGAAAAACAGGTCACCGGCGATGAAGGCGGCATGCCCGACGTGCTGAGCCATGCTTACACGAAGATCCAGGATCTGCGGTACGGCGAAAATCCCCACCAGAAAGCGGCATTCTACAAGGATCCGGAAGAAACTGGCGGCATCGCCGCGGCAAAGCAGCTCCACGGGAAAGAATTGTCTTACAACAACATTGTGGATATGGAAGCGGCATGGGACCTGGTCACTGAATGGACGGACACACCGGCGTGCACCATCATTAAGCACACCAATCCCTGCGGCACCGCTCTCGGCAAGACCCCGCTGGACGCTTTCACAAAAGCATTCAATGCGGACAGCAAATCCGCTTTCGGCGGCATTGTGGCGATGAACCGGGAATGCGACAAGGAAACGGCAGAAGCGATGAAGCCGATTTTCTTCGAAGTGGTGCTGGCGCCGAAATTCTCCGCGGAAGCCCTCGCTGTCCTGGAAACGAAGAAAAATATCCGCCTCATCGAAGTGCCGGCCCTGTCCAAACCGGAACTGCAGCTGAAGAAAGTTTCCGGCGGCCTCCTCGTGCAGACACCGGATACGACCAGTGAAACGAGAAAAGACTGTAAAGTGGTGACTGACCGGGCGCCGACGGAAGAAGAATGGGCGGCCATGGAATTTGCCTGGAAGATCGTGAAGCACGTGAAATCCAACGCCATCGTTCTTTCCGGCAAGGACGTGACCTACGGCATCGGCGCAGGCCAGATGAACCGGGTCGGCTCGGCGGACATTGCCATTGCGGAAGCGGGAGAGAAAGCGAAAGGCGCAGTCATGAGTTCAGACGCGTTCTTCCCCTTCGGCGATACCATTGAAGCGGCAGGAAAAGCGGGGATTACCGCGGTCATCCAGCCGGGCGGCTCCATCCGCGACCAGGAATCGATCGACATGGCCAATAAGTACGGCATTGCCATGGTATTTACCGGCCATCGCCATTTCCGCCACGGCTGAGAGGAGAGATTATGAAAATACTCGTAATTGGCAGCGGCGGCAGAGAGCATGCGCTCTGCTGGAAACTGGCGCAGAGCGAAGGCGTCACAGATGTGTATGTGATTCCCGGCAATGACGGCATGACCGATGTGGCTTCCCCCATTCCTGTAGCAGGGGATGAAGATATTCTCGATTTCGCCCGCCTTATGAAGGTGGACCTCACCGTAGCCGGTCCGGAAACGGTGCTCGCCAAGGGGCTGGGAGACAAATTCAAAAAAGCAGGCCTTCCTTTCTTCGGCCCGTCCAAAGCGGCAGCCCGCATTGAAGGGTCCAAAGGCTTTGCGAAGGAATTGATGAAGAATTACCACATTCCTACCGCGGCGTACCAGACCTTCACCAATGAAAAAGAAGCGGCAGACTACGCGAGACGCCAGTCGTATCCGCTGGTTATTAAGGCAGACGGCCTGGCTGCGGGGAAGGGCGTTGTCATCGCCCAGAACGTGGATGAAGCGGAAGAAGCCATCGCGGACATGATGGAAGGCCGTTCCTTCGGCGGCGCCGGCCGGTCCGTGGTGATTGAGGAATTCATGGAAGGGGAAGAAGCGAGCGTCCTCGCTTTCTGCGACGGTCATACCATCGTCCCTATGATTTCCTCCCAGGATCACAAGCGCATTTTTGACAATGACGAAGGGCCCAATACAGGCGGTATGGGCGCTTATGCGCCGGCTCCTGTCATGACGGAAGAACTCATGGCGGAAGTGCAGGAAAAGATCCTGGATCCCATCTGCCATGCCATGGCCACAGAAGGTTATCCCTTCGTGGGATGCCTCTACGCAGGCCTTATGATCACCAGAGACGGACCGAAAGTGGTGGAATTCAACTGCCGCTTCGGCGATCCTGAAACAGAAGTGGTGCTGCCCATGCTGGACAGCGATCTGGCGCAGATCATGCTCCACTGCATTCACGGCACGCTTTCCGCGGACGACGTGAAATGGAAGAAAGGCTATGCCGTCGACGTGGTTCTCGCCTCCGAAGGCTATCCCCAGACCCATTCTGACGGGGATGTGCTTACGGGCCTTGCAGAAGCGAAAGAGACAGGATGCCTCATTTTCCACGCCGGCACGAAAAAAGAAAACGGCCATTTCGTCACCCATGGGGGACGCGTCCTCAATGTGGTGGCATTGGCGCCGACCCTGCAGGAAGCGCGGGACAATGCCTACCGGGGCATGTCCTATATCCGCTGCCGGGGCATGCAGTATCGCCGGGATATCGCGGCGAAAGGCCTGCGGCACCTGCAGAAGAAATAAGCCGTAAAATCAGCAAAAAAATAAGATGTCCCAGGGCATCTTATTTTTTTGTCTCAAAATCTTGCCGCAATTTGTGC
>CAUBUJ010000045.1 GCA_958439155.1 uncultured Veillonellaceae bacterium | reverse complement strand
GGGGCACAGCATTCAGAAATAAAATAAGATTTTTGAAAATAAAAAATTTACTGTATTATGTATGTAAACTTTTAAAGTTTATATAAAAGATGATATGACATGGCGCGGCAGATAGTTATGCGGTTTCGCACAGGGCCTTCTGTCTGCCATCGCGTCTGCACAGTTTGATTTTCTTTTTCTGTGCAGCAGAAGAAATCACTGGTCATTGTGAAACAGAAAGAAGGGGAATGATGAATAGGATCCAACAGGAAAAGAAAAGGTATGTATCGTTTCATGGGCGGATAGGAAGAAAAGCTTTCTGGCTGCGGCTGCTCACCGTCTATGTGTTATTTCAGATTCTGGGAGCTGCCGGGGCCTGTTTCCTTTCTCCTCTGGGAAACCAGGCGGTACAGGGCTATTCTTTTCTCATCGCTTCGGCATTTCTCCTTTCCCAGGCGTCTCTCTGGGTGCGCCGTTTCCACGACCGGAACGTATCCGGCTATTGGTATGGCATTGTGTTTCTATTTCAAATATTGACACTCCTTATATGTATCTACGCCTATGCAGTAAAAGCAGATCTGCTGATGCTTCTTGGAGTGGTTTCCCTTTTTCTGTCTGTCATTCTCTCACTGTATGTCTTGTTCCGCTTTGGTTTCGGCAGGGGAACGAAGGGAGAGAATGACTACGGCCCTGATCCGCTGGAGGAAGAAAGGGCATGAGAAGGATTTATTCTGCCTATATATAAGAGAATCTGTATAGGAAATCCTTTTTTCTATCGGAAAGCATGTAAAAACAGCATGACGCTCCTGATTTCAGGGACGCCATGCTGTTTTTTATCTCCGGCCCCGGCCGCCCTTTTTGGGAGCATTGGGGTCTTTCTTTTTGCGCTGCCGCATATTGAGGCCTTTGTGGCCGAGCGCTTTGTGTTCTTTTTTCTTGGTGGGCTTGTACATGCCGGGGAGGACGACCCGGCGCTTCGGGCGGGCCTGTCTCACGCGGCGCACCGTGCCGTCTTCATCGTAGCGGGTGATGGTCTCGTCGATGGATTTTTCGAGACGCCTGAGGAGCGCTCCGTCTTCCGGGGTGGCATAGGTAATGGCCAGGCCTTTGGTGCCGGCCCGGCCGGTGCGGCCGATGCGGTGCACGTAGTATTCCAGATTTCTTGGGATATTGTAGTTGAATACGTGGGTGACCCCTTCTGCGTCAATGCCGCGGGCGGCGATGTCGGAAGCAACCAGAACCTGGATTTTCGCTTTTTCAAAATTCCGGATGACCTGGTTCCGCTGGCCCTGGGTCATATCACCGTGGAGTTCATCCACAATGAGATCGGTGTCGGCGGCGAGACGCTCTGCCAGATCGTGCGCTTCTTCTCTCGTATTGGTGAAAACAAGGGCCATGTAAGGATTCATTTCCGAAAGGTGACGGAGGAGGAGCTTGTATTTTCTCGTGCCGGAGGTCATATAGACCCGCTGCTCTACGGTGGAGGCGGTCACTTTCGGCGCCACGTCAATGACGGCGGGGCTTGTCATGTACTTTCTGGCCAGGCGCACCGCCTCATCGGGCATAGTTGCCGAGAAAAGAAGAAGCTGCCGTTTTTTCGGTGTCTCATCAATGATGGCTTCGATGTCTTCCCGGAATCCCGCGGCGAGCATCTGGTCCGCTTCATCCAGCACCACCGCTTTCACCGTGGAAAGGTCGATGGAATTTCTGTGGAGGTGGTCCCGGAGGCGGCCCGGCGTGCCGATGATGAAATGAGGGGCGCGCTTCAATTTCTGGAGCTGGTTCTCAATGGAACGGCCGCCGATGATGTCTGCCCCGTCCAGGGCGAGCGCTTCCGCGAAGGGGCGGAGCACGTCGAAAACCTGTCGCGCCAGTTCTCTGGTGGGGGTCATGACCAGCACGGAGACCCCGCTTTCGTCCGGCTTGATCCGGTGAAGGAAGGGGAGCAGGTACGCCAGGGTTTTTCCCGTGCCTGTCTGGGATTTGCCGATCACATCCGTTCCTTTGAGCGCGGCCGGAATGGCGCGGAGCTGGATGCGGGTGGGCTGGGTGATGCCCTGTTTTTTCAAAAGATCGATGATTTCCTCAGAAAGCCCGAGGGAACGGAATGTGTCCATAATACCTCCAGTCATATCTACAGGGGCAGGGTCCCGGACTTTTCCGTCTTTCCCGCCCCTTCGTGATTGCAGATTTATTATACCATAGGAAAGAGGCGGGGATTCGTGGTAAAATAGGAAATTATGAGAAAGAGGAGGATACGATGAACCATATACAGAATTTCTGGCGGCACGTGCTGTGGCTCTCTGTCATCATTGTGCCCATTCCCGCAGGGGCCTTCGCGGTGCATACACCGGATTCGCTTCTGGCGTGCTTTTTGTCGTACACGATTCTGGCGCTTCTGGTGCCGTTTTTCTATTTTTCCTTCCAGCGTGCCGGGTATGGCGCCGCATGGGGGAGCCGCCGCCGGGGGCCGCACCTGGTGGTGACACTGGCGGTGCTCACCATTTTCTGGATGGTTCTCTGGTTTTTCATCGGAAAGGAAGAAGCGCTGTGGAAATCCATCGGCATGATTCCGGGGACGGCCCTTTTCGCGGCGCTTCTTGTCTTGCTCAATGGAGTGATCCTCCGTCTCGATACGGCGGCGCTCTCCCTGTATGAGAAAATCCGGGCAGCCCATGGAGAAATGGCCCGGTGGCTCGCGCTGTGCTTTTTCACCGGCCTTGTGCCGGGGACGGCGGTGATGATGCTCCTCTTTTTCTCCCTGACCCATCTGGACGGAGGCATGGTATTCGTGCTGTTCCTTTCAGAAGGGCTGACCTGGATTTTGTGGATGAAAATTCTTCTTGCCATGATGGGCATTGTTTTTTATCTCTACTTCACCCTTCCTGGAACGCGCCTGACCCGGATGGTCCAGGTGGTTTTCACAGCCTTCTTCTGGCTCATCTGCTTATATATTCCTTTGATCATTTCCCTCCGCATGGCCTCGATGAGTGCCTGGCGGGTCTACGCCGATCCGGCATACCTGGCGATCGCGCCGTTCCTGTCTGACCTGTGGATGGTGGGGATCGCCTACTGGGGCGGAAAGAAAGTGACCGCCTGGATCTGTGCCGCCGCGGATAAGACGTAGTGCGTGGAGGAAAAAGCCGTTTCTGCCGGCCCTGGTACTGGGAGGAACGGCTTTTTGCGTGATTTCGTACTCATCGCTTCTTTTTATGTTCCCTTATTAAAAATTTTTCTCAGAAAAGAGGGTCTTTTCCGTTGACAAAGGGCGCCTGGCCAGTATAATAAGACATGGTTTTGAAGCCTACGAAAATAGGCAGCTTCCCTCTCGGGGCCTGTGCATTGCCGGTATCATGAGAACTGGACCGCATGGGAGACGGGCGGGGCGTAGTTTCGACTTATATCTCACAGAGAATAAGAACGGAGGACAATATGGAAAAAGTCAATCACGCACCGGCAGCGCCGCGGGCATTTCTCAATGTGCGGCAGCTCACGATTTCCGGGCTTCTGGCGGGCATTACCATTTTCCTGGGGCTTACCGGGTATGGATTCATTCCCCTTTTCTTCATGGACGCGACGATTCTGCACATTCCCACCATCATCGGAAGTATCGTCGGCGGTCCCCGGGTAGGCGCTCTTGTAGGATTCATGTTCGGCATGTTTTCCTTTATTCAGACGCTCCGCGCGCCGAGTCTGCTGCTCCAGTTCGCTGTGCAGTACAATGTGGCTTATGACGCCATCGTCTGCATCGTGCCGCGCATCCTCATCGGCATTCTGGCGTATGTGCTCTACACTCATCTGAAAGGGAAGACTTATCTCCGGGCAGGCATTGCCGCGGTGGTAACCACCGTATTCCATACGCTCTGCTTCATGGGTCTCCTCTTCATCCTTGTCGGCGCTCCTTACGCTGCGGCGAAGGGCATTTCCGTAGGCAATGTAGCCAATATTTTCATCGGTATCGTCCTTGCCAACGGCATCCCGGAAGCGATCGTGTCCGGCGTCATCGTCGCTCCCATCGTGGCGGCGCTCCGCCGTTCCGGCTGGCATCAGTAAGAATTCCTTCCTGGAAAAGAAATGGAAGACGGCTTCTCCGGAGGTCGTCTTTTTGATTGCTCCGGGAGAAAGGCGATTCTGGATTTTACAGCGCCTTTCCTATATAATAGAGTGTATATTGAAATGTTTGAAAGGAGCCAACCATGACGGCAGAAAACCTTAGCTTTTCCATAGAGATTGACTATATTCCCGACGTGCAGGACGGGCGCACTGAATTTGAGAAGAAAATGCAGGACACCGCGTCCCAGTACAATGCGTTCTTCACGAAGGACCAGAAGCACCGCCCGGTCATCGCAGGTCTTGCGAAAGACGACGTGGACAAACTTCTCGCGTCTCTCGGCCTTTCCGCGTTTGGCAGCTGGCCTGCGTGCATCCTCACCGCGACCATCGCCACGCCCCTTCCTATGCGGGCCATCGGCATGTCTGACGGCTGGGATATTTATCTCGGGAAGAAAACTTTTTTCGCTTTTGCCCAGTTCCCGGCGGATGCGGTGAATATTCTCATGAAGGCCTGTACCTATTATCTCGATAAAGAGACCTACCAGCCTCTCGAAGAGTTCGTCAATGCCACAGGATTTGAAAATTTCCGCGACGCTGTCCTGGGAAACGCGCCGGAAGCGGGAGAGGCCGGCGACATGAACGGCGATTATTACGGAAGCTCCTGGGGCATGCCTGACGTGCCGCCTCTCAAAGCGGGGGATTTCGTCCGGCCGGAAAACAATGTGATGCAGGTGCTGGAAATTTATCCGGAAATGGGGCCGCTCCTCATGGAATACGGCATGTCCTGCGTGGGATGCTTCGTTTCCTATGATGAAAATATCTGGCAGGCTGCCCAGGCCCATGGCCTTGATGTGTTTGAAATCATCGGCGAGATGAATGAGTACATCGCTGATAAATACAATAAACCGCTTCTGACGGAAGAGACGCCCATGGAAGACATTCTGACCCTCTATCCGCAGCTTCTGTCTGTGCTTCAGGAGGAAGGTCTCACCATGCCCCAGGATATGAAAACGACTCTCGGGGCGATCTGCAAAGCCGCAGGAAAAGACAGTGCCGCAGTGATTGCCAAATGCGACGCCAAGCTCCGGAAAGATGAATAAGAGGGAAAGGCCCCATGCGGGGCTTTTTTGATGGAAAGGGAGCGCGGCCGCCGGCAGGGGCTCTGTATTCGCGGCGGATATGGTACAATAAAGAAAAATGTAAGTACTCATGCAGCAGGTTGACAGAAGAAGGGAGAGGATCGTATGCGGCATGTATGGAAAAAGGGAGCCGCCGCGGTGCTTGCGGCAGGCGTCCTCACCATGGCGGCGCCGGCGCCGGCAGCGGCTGCTTCCGCGGTGGAGAAGCTTCTCTACGGCGCGGCGGCCATGGTTTATGTATCAAAGTACTACTCGGCGCTTGATGACCAGGCCCAGTCCAAGTTCCTCGGGGAGTGCCAGCAGGAAACCGGTGTTTATGAAGATCCTGCCGCAGACAGTCGCGTGTCTGATATTTACCAGACCCTTCATTCCACGGGAGACATCAAGCGGGACTATACGGTCTATGTTTCTCCCCAGGAAGAGATCAACGCTTTCATGAGCCTGGGCGGCGTGATGTGCGTCAACAAGGGATCCCTTGACGCTTTCGATGACGATGAGCTCGCTTATGTGATGGCCCATGAACTGGCCCATGGGGAGAAGCGCCATTCCGTGAGCGGCGTGAAGAAAAAAGTGGGTCTCACCACAGCCCTCAATATTTATCTTTCTGACAATCCTACCGTGGGATCCATGCTTCTTGCCAATATTGCCGGCAACTATGTAGCCAACGCGGTCTTCACGAAGGACCAGGAAAAAGAGGCGGATGACCTGGGCTTCACCTACCTGGTGGACGCCGGGTACAATCCGGGCGGCGCCGCCGCGTCCATGGCGGTGCTCCGGGACCGGTACGGCGAGAGTTCTCCCAGCGGGATCAAAGCCATTCTGGCGCCGGGGAATCATCCGGCCACATCAGACCGGATCAACAAGAATGTGAAGCGTATGTATGAATATTCTGGAAAGCACGTCAATGTGAAGGATGGATATGTCGTGGTGAACGGCGTCAAGGCTTTCACGCCCGCTGCTTCCGGCTCGTATACAGCGGAAGAGCGGACTTACCTCACCGCGGGGAAACTGGCCCGTCTCTACCATGAAGGAAATGCAGGAAAAGTCACCTATGACGGGGACCGCCTTCTCTGCGGCGGCGTATCCCTCTATACGGTGGGCGCCGGGGAAGACGGAGACAGTATCGCTGCGGCGCTGAACAAAGGAATTGAGAAACATGACCATTAAAGAAAAAATCGAAGAAGCCAACAGGGTGTATGTGGAGAATAAGAAGGAATCGGCTCATCCAGATAAAAAATTCGCCATTCTCACCTGTATGGACGCGCGGATGGATCCGGCGCTCTTTGCCGGCCTTTCTGATGACGCCTATGTGGTGCGCAATGCCGGCGGGCGGGCTACGGAAGACGCGGTGCGGTCTCTCGTCATTTCCTCCAAGCTTCTCGGCACGACAGAATGGTATGTGATCCACCACACTGACTGCGGCATGGCAGGCTTTTCCAATGACACCATGCGCCGCCTTCTCCGGGAAAGTCTGGGAAGGGCGGTCTGCGAAGAAGGACAGTGGAGGAATGTGACAGACGAGCCCGGCGCCGATCCGGGGGAGATGGATTTTCTCCCCTTTGAGGATGCCGCGGCAAGCGTCATAGAAGATGTGCGCATTCTCCGCCATCATCCCCTCGTATCCCGGAGGATTCCCATTTATGGATACCTCTACGACATCCATACGGGAAAGCTTACGGAAATTAAAGAAGCCTCCCGGGAAGGCCATCCCCGGGAAGAATAGAAAGAAGCGGCGTGCATGAGAAATGTGCTTTATTTCCTTGCAAGGATAAAGAAATAGTGATATAATACCATTTCGTAAGGGGTTATAGCTCAGCTGGTTAGAGCGCTTCGTTCACATCGAAGAGGTCTTCGGTTCGATCCCGAATAACCCCACCATACCGCTATTGACAAGCCTTCCGGAAGGAAGGCTTTTTGCGTGGCTTTTCCTCTCATTCATGGTATAATAATTATTATTATGTGCGGGATGTTTCCGCATAGAGGAAAGGCAGTTCATTCATGAATATTTACGGAACCTACAAAGCCTCGCTGGAAGCCATGATGGAACAGATGAAAAAAGCCATTCTCGCTTATGGGACGCGCCGGCAGGAAGAAAGCGGGGAAATGATCTTCGAACATCTCCGGTGCCGGGTCAAATCCGAAGAGAGCATGGAAAAGAAACTCACCGCCCGGGGGCTGCCTCTGACGGCAGAGTCCGCTTTCTACAGCGTGCGGGACGCCGCCGGTTTCCGCGTGGTGTGCCGCTTCATTGATGATATTTATGAAAATATTGAAGAGATTCGGCGCATTCCCGGCGTTTCCATTGTGAAGGAAAAGGACTATATCCGTCATGTGAAGCCCAATGGCTACCGGAGCTACCACCTGATTCTGGAGGTGACCGCCCCCTTTGAGGATCCCCGGGGGCGCCTCCCTGGAAAATTTTACGCGGAAGTGCAGCTCCGGACCATCGCCATGGATTCCTGGGCGGCTCTGGAGCATGACATGCGCTACAAGAAGCACATCGAGAACGCGCCGCTCATAGAGCGGGAACTGAAACGCTGCGCCGATGAACTCGCCTCCTGCGATGTGTCGATGCAGACCATACGGAATTTAATTGATGGAGCAGAATAGGAGGGCCTAATGAAACTGCTTCTCGCAGAAGATGAAAAAGCCATGGCAGACGCGGTGAAAGCGGTGCTGACCCATTTCGGCTATGACGTGGACACCGCCCGTGACGGGGCGGAAGCGCTGGCGAAAGCGGAGAACGCTGTCTATGACTGCATGATTTTTGATATTATGATGCCCCGCATGACCGGGCTGGAAGCGCTCTCCCGTCTGCGGGAGCGGGGCGACGTGACGCCGGTGATCCTGCTCACGGCGAAAGCGGAAGTGGATGACCGCATCGGAGGGCTTGACGCAGGGGCCGATGATTACCTGACGAAACCCTTTGCCATGGGAGAACTCCTGGCGCGGGTCCGGTCGCTCACGCGCCGCGCCGGCGCCTTTACGCCGAAGAAGCTCTGCCTGGGCCATGTAGCGCTCAATGTGGAGGAGCAGGAGCTGTCCTGCCAGAGCGCCATCCGCCTGGGCAGCAAGGAAACGAAGCTGATGAAACTCCTCATGCTGAATGAAGGAAAAGCTCTTTCTACTGAAGAAATTTTCCGCCATGTCTGGGAAGATGAGCCCGATGTGACCGACGATATTGTGTGGATGTACATTTCCTTTCTCCGGGAAAAACTGGAAGCGGTCCATGGGGATCTTTCCATCACCGGTCATAAAGGAGGCGCTTTTACGCTCACCGCAGGTTCCGTATAGGAGGGGCTATGGGAGACATGATCCGGCGGCTTCACGGCCGCTTTATTCTCATCGCTACCGCTTCTATTTTTCTCATCGTCGCGGTGGCGCTCGGTGTCATCAACGGCACGCTCTACTTCATGGTGCGCCAGGAAATCCACGGGGTGGCTACGTATATCGCTGCCAATGGGGGAAGCCTTTCGGCGCATCAAGGTTCCTTCGCCGATGGGACCTGGGTGGAAGATACGCCGGAATTTTCTTACCAGACCCGGTATTTTTCCGTGCTTCTTGACCGGAACGGGGAAGCGCGGCTCATCAATGTGAATCATATCGCCGCCTTTACTGCAGAAGAGGCGGTGGAAGCGGCAGCTTCCGCGGTCCGGTCCGGCGCGGGGGAAGGATTTTTCAAGAAAGACAAATCCAGCTACGCTTATAAAGTGGTATCCAATGAGAGCGGCGATTTTCTCGTGGTCATTCTGGACTGCACCCGGGACATGACAGCCCTTGGCGCCTTCCTCCGGTATTCCTCTCTCTTCGGGCTCCTCTGCATCATTCTCTTCGTGGTGATTGTAAGCGTTCTTTCCAAACGGGCGCTCCGTCCTTTCGTGAGAAACGCGGAAAACCAGAAGCGCTTCATTACCAATGCCGGGCATGAACTGAAAACGCCAGTGGCCATCATTTCCGCCAATGCGGAGGCGATGGAGCTGATCAATGGGAAAAATGAGTGGACAGAGAATATTCTGCACCAGGTGCGCCGCTTGTCCAACCTGATCAATGATTTGATTACGCTTGCGAAAGTGGGGGAAATGGGAGCCCATGAGGTAGAGCTTGCGGAAATCGATCTGTCAGAAACGGCCCGGCGCTGCGCCGCCTCTTTCGCGGCAGTGGCGCAGGACCGGGGCCTTCATATGACGTCCGATATCGGGACAGGTATCCTCGGGAAAGCAGAGCCCCGTTTTTTCACAGAGCTTCTCAATATCCTCCTGGACAACGCGGTGAAGTACTGTGACGACGGAGGCCGGATCCATGTGGGCCTCTCTTCGCGGCGGGGAGGAAAGGAAGTCATCCTTCTTGTGTCCAATGATTTTAAAGACGGCGCCGGCCGGGATTACCGCCGCTTTTTCGAAAGGTTCTACCGGGGCGACACCTCCCACAACAGCCAGAAAGCGGGATACGGCATTGGACTTTCCATGGCGGAGGATATGGTGCAGTGCATGCATGGGAAAATCAATGCCCGGTGGAATCAGGGCGTCATGACCTTCCAGGTCCAGCTGGAAGGGGCAGCTAAATAAAGATGAAAAGATGAGGAAGAGTCTCCAGAAGTCTCACCCTCATCTTTTTGTTTGCTCCAAATGATCTGGGAAATAAGCTGCACAGCGAAAAGAGTCAATACATATTTAATTTATTCAATTAAGAATCATAAAATTTGTGGTTTGTAAAATAGAATCTTTTTATATACCTTGACAGTAAAAATAAAGTAAGCTAATATATTTTTTGAAGTTAGGGATATCTAAATCCTTAAAGCGGTTCAAAGAAGAGATGATTCATTTCATCCGCTGGGAAAGAATGGATCATTTTTTCAGATGGAACCGGAAAAATGAATAGAAAGAGGGAACATGATGAAGCTGAGTGAAGCAAAGGCGGGCACGCTGGTCCGTGTGGACAGCATTGATGCGTCCGAGCTGAAAACCCGTCTCATGAGCATGGGCATGGTGAAAGGAACGAAAGTCAAGGTCCTCCGCAAAGGACCGATGGGAGATCCTCTCGCCGTATTTGTCCGCTCGTTTAAAATGGCGATCCGTCTGCAGGATGCAGAAAAGATCAACGTTACGGAAGTTGCCTGAAAGGAAGTCAAACATGGGAATGTTATCTGTCGCCTTGACGGGCAATCCGAATACAGGCAAATCTACAGTCTTTAATGAACTTACAGGGATCCGGCAGAAGATCGGGAACTGGCCCGGCGTCACTGTCGACAAGAAGCAGGGCTATACCAATTACAAGGGCCGCGCCATTTCCGTTATGGATCTGCCCGGCACATACAGCATCAATGCCCGCTCTCCGGAAGAAAGAATCGTAGAAAATTATCTTTTGTCGGAAAAGCCCGATATTGTGGTGGACGTGGTAGACTCCGCCAATATCGACCGCAACCTCTTCCTCTGCCTCCAGCTTCTGGAACATCATATCCCGGTGCTGGTAGACCTCAATATGCATGATGAGGCCCAGAAAAAAGGCGTGGAAATCTCCGTGAGCCGTCTCAGCAAGATCCTCGGCATGCCGGTGGTGCAGACCGTAGGCCGGAGCAGCAAGAGCACGAGAAAGCTCCTCGATGTATTCACCTCCACCGTCATGGCGGATTATAAAAATTCTCCCGAAGTGGAAGCGTACATCGCCCATCTGGAAGAACTGAAAGCGTCCATTTCCGACCCGGCGAAACGGGAAGAAGCGGTCATGGAAGCGCGTTACGATTTCATTGACAAGATCGTAGCGGAAACAGTAACCTACCAGCACGCGGGCAGCGATTTTTCGGAAAAGGTAGACAAGGTGCTGGCCAATGGATTCCTGTCCATTCCGATCATGCTTCTCATGCTCTACATTACCTTCGAAATCACCTTCACCTGGATCGGCCAGCCCATCGCGGACTTCCTGGACGGTCTCATCAATGAAGATCTTTATGACGCCGTAGGAGCCTGGCTTGATGATGCAGGCGTAGCAGACTGGATGAAGTCCCTCATTACCGACGGCATCATCGCAGGCGTAGGCGGCGTGCTCACCTTCGTTCCTCTGATTTTCGTTCTGTTCTTCTGCCTGTCCTTCCTGGACGGGACCGGCTACATGGCCCGTGTGGCTTTCGTCCTTGACCCGATCATGAGAAAAGTCGGCCTCTCCGGCAAAGCGATCATGCCGATCATCTGCGGCTTCGGCTGCGCCGTACCGGGCATCATGGGCGCCCGTGCTCTCGATTCCCAGAAAGACCGGATGATTTCCATCCTCGTTACTCCGTTCCTCACCTGCGGCGCCAAGCTTCCGGTGATGGCACTCTTCGGCGCGGTATTCTTCGGCCAGTACGCGGCGGATGTGGTCTTTGCCATGTACATCGTAGGCATTCTCGGCGCCATGGGCGCGTCTGCCATTTATTCCAAGACCCTCTTCAAGAAAGATGACGCCAGCTTCGTACTGGAACTTCCTCCGTACCGCTGGCCTGATATGAAGACGGTTCTTCTCGAAACCTGGGACAAGGGCA
>CAUBUJ010000044.1 GCA_958439155.1 uncultured Veillonellaceae bacterium | reverse complement strand
CCCATTGCTTACGGAAATCCTATAAATTAACATTATAAATCTATTACATTGGATGTTGTTTCCCCGGATAGGAACCGCAGCGTTCTCCGGAAGTGAAACCGGCAGCAGCCAATGGCAAGCAGTATGTAAGGAGAAAAAAATGGAAGAAAAACGGCAGCAGAATATGTTCTGCCGGGAGTACCTTGGCCGGGGGATCGCTACCGTGTGCGGCTTGTCCCTCATTGTACTCACAATTGCTATCGGCTGCTTCTTGTTTGGCAAGGGCATGCTTACATTTACCACCTTTGATCACTCCATCGGAGAATTTCTCTTCTCCTCGGCGTGGAAGCCTTCCGATACGGAAGAAGGCGGCGGTCAGGTAGGCGCCCTCATCTTTATCGTCGGGTCTCTTCTGACCTGCGCTCTCGCTCTTGTGATCGCAGTGCCTTTCAGCCTGTGCACGGCGATTTTCATGACGAAGATTTCTCCCCGGATCGGAGAAAAAATTATCCGCCCTGCTGTGGAAATTTTCGTCGGTATTCCTTCTGTCGTTTACGGCTGGGTCGGCCTGGTGGTGCTGGTTCCGCTCATTAAGGAAGTGTTCCATGTGCCGCATGGCCAGTCGGTCCTGGCAGCGGGCATCGTCCTTTCCGTTATGATTTATCCCACCATTACCTCCGTTTCGGCAGACGCCATCCGCAGCGTGAACAACAAGTATATTGAAGGCGCTTACGGCCTCGGTTCCACCCGGTGGCAGATGCTTTACAAGGTGCTCCTCCCGGCGGCGTCCACAGGGATCCTCACGGCGATCGTCCTCGGTCTGGCCCGTGCGTTTGGCGAAGCGCTGGCGGTATCCATGGTGATCGGCAAGATGCGCGCTTTCCCGCACAGCCTCCTCGATCCGACAAATAACCTGACATCTGCGATCGCTTCGGATATGGGCGGCGCTATGGACGGCGGCGAATTCAACGCGGCTCTCTGGTCGATGGCACTCCTCCTCTTTATTATTTCCCTCATTTTCATTCTCATCATTCACGCTTTGTCCGGTAAGAAAGGGGAACTCGCATGATCCAGGCTATGGCAGGGGGCGGGGCTCCCGAAAAGAATTATCTCCGTTCTGTAGACGGGGGATTGAAGCGGGCCCGTTTCTTTGATCAGCTCGCTACCGCTGTATTTTATATCGTATCGGGCATGTTTGTGCTGCTCCTTATCGCCTTTACCCTCTACGTGGTGTGGGGCGGCGTGAAAGCGATCAGCCCGGAAATCTTTTCCTTCTCGGAAACAGGCATCGGCAACCAGTTTTTCAATACGGTCTACCTTGTATTCCTTTCCCTTGTGATTTCTGTCCCCATCGGCATCGCTGCCGGCATTTACATGGCGGAATACGCCCCGGAAGGGCGGGTCATCCAGTCTCTGCGCATCGCCATTGAGACACTGTCTTCCCTTCCTTCCATCGTAGTCGGCCTCTTTGGCTACCTGGTCTTCATTATTATGGTCAATACCCAGTGGAACCTTTTCTCCGGGGCTCTCGCCGTATCCATTCTGTCGCTGCCGCTCATTACGACCACTACGTATGACGCGTTCAAAGCGCTCCCCATCGGGTGGAAGCACGGCAGTCTCGCCCTTGGCGCGACTCACTGGGAAACGATCTGGCATGTGATGCTTCCCGCTTCGGTGGGCCCCATTATGACCGGCGTCATCCTTGCGGCGGGACGCGGCTTCGGCGAAGCAGCAGCCCTCCTCTATACGGCAGGCATGAGCACCGATATCAGCTGGTCCGTATGGGATATTACCTCTCCGGTGTGCCCGCTCAATCCGTTCCGCCCTGGTGAAACCCTGTCCCTCCAGGTGTGGGCTTCCCGCACGGAAGCGACCAACGCCTCGGCAGGCGATGTGGCCGCCGCGGCTTCTGCCGTACTTATGATCATGGTTCTTGTATTCAGCATCGGCGCGAGACTTCTCAGCCGTTACCTTGCTAAGAAATCTGAAGGAGACAACGCATAATGTTCAACAATACCCTTGCAGGCAGCGTTTCCGCTGCTGCTGACTTACCGATTCATTCCAACGTGAGCTTCACCTGCAGTCATGTGAACCTCTACTACGGTGAATTCCAGGCTCTCAAAAATATCAATCTGAAAATCCAGAGAAATGAAATCACCGCTCTCATCGGACCGTCGGGCTGCGGCAAATCTACATTCCTCCGCACGCTGAACCGCATGAATGACCTTGTTCCCGGATGCCGGGTGGAAGGGGAAATCATGCTGGACGGGGTGGATGCGTACAAAGACATCGATCCCATCGTGCTCCGCCGTCATGTAGGCATGGTCTTCCAGCAGCCGAACCCGTTCCCGAAGAGCATCTATGACAATGTGGCTTACGGCCCCCGCCTCAAAGGGATCACGAAGAAATCCGATCTTGATGAAATCGTGGAAACCAGCCTTCGCCAGGCTTCCATTTGGGATGAACTGAAAGATCGTCTCAAAAAGTCCGCTCTCGGCCTCTCCGGCGGCCAGCAGCAGCGTCTCTGCATCGCCCGGGCTCTCGCGGTGAATCCGGAAGTCCTCCTCATGGACGAAGCGACATCCGCGCTGGACCCGATTTCTACCTCTCACATCGAAGCGCTCGCTGTGGAGCTGAAGAAGAAATACACCGTCATTATGGTGACACACAATATGCAGCAGGCAAAGCGCATTGCCGACAAGACCGCTTTCTTCTACCTTGGAGAAATGGTCGAATATGGGGAAACCCAGCAGATTTTCGAACATCCGGAGAAAGAAAGAACCATCCGCTACGTATCGGGCAATTTCGGCTGATATCAATTTGATGGAAGGATTCCTTCCAGGCAGCGGAGGGAATGTGTCCGTCCTGTCTCTATGGTTATAGGATTCGCATTGAGGTACAAGAAGCAGCTGTCCGCGGGAGAAGAGAAACCGTGATTTCCCTGTGAGGAAAATCAGAACTTTCTCCTTTCCTGGGACAGCTGTTTTCTCTATTTCATCCTTTGTCAAGACTGTTTGACAAAAGATCTATTCTAATATATATTGAAATATCTGGAGGGGCGAAGGCCCCGGGCTTTCTCATCCACAAGGGGGAACTATGCCGCTGATTTATTGTGTTGAAGATGATGAAAATATAAGAGAACTGGTGAGCTATGCCCTGCGCGGGCAGGGATACAATGTGATCGGTTTTGGTTCGTCAGAGGAACTTTACAAAGTGATCGAACACAACAAGCCTGACCTGATTCTTCTGGATATTATGCTTCCCGGGAAGGATGGCCTGTCCATTTTGAAAGATCTCCGGGACAGCCAGGAAGACAAGAGCATCCCTGTCATTATGATGACCGCCAAGTCCAGTGAATTTGATGTGGTCCGCGGTCTCGACCTGGGCGCTGATGATTATGTGACAAAACCTTTCGGCATTATGGAACTGCTTTCCCGGATCCGTTCCGTCATGCGCCGCAGCCAGAGAGGGGCAGAGAAGGAATCATCCGCCCTGTCTTTCGGCACCATCAAAGTGGACTGCCGGCAGCATATTGTCACGGAAAACGGAAGGGAAGTGCAGCTCACCCTCAAAGAGTATGACCTGCTCTGCTATCTGATCCTCAATAAGGGGATTGTCCTTTCCCGGGACCAGATCATGCAGGCTGTGTGGGGATCGCCTTTTGAAATGGAAAGCCGAACCATTGATATGCACATCATGAGCCTTCGCCAGAAACTGGGCAGCGCCGGGTCCCTGATCCGCACTGTCCGCGGCGTCGGCTATCGTCTGGGAGAAAAATAAAGAGGCCCAGCGCCCGATTTCGGGGCCGGGCCATTCAAATCGGGAGAGGAGACTCGCAGCAGCCGATGAAGGAACAAATTCAAAAGAGCCTGCTTTTCACTGGGCTGATTTCAGTGATTCTGTCATTCTGCATCGCAGGCATTCTGTACTACCAGGGCATCCAGGCACGGGCCATCCATGAAATCGGCCATCTCACGGAAGTGGCCGCTGACGGGATGACCGATGATACTGAGCGGAATCTGACCTACCTGGAAAAGATCCGGGAGAATAGCGAGAGAGAACTGCAGATTTCCTGGATCGCCCCGGACGGAAGCGCCCTCTTTGAGTCAAAAGCGGGGGCCGACACAAATTATCTGGACAAACCGGAGGTGAAGAAAGCCCTTGGCGGAGAAGAAAGCCACGCGGTGCGCAATGACGGCGACGGCGTTCCCACCAGCTACTGGGCGAGGCAGCTCCCTGACGGGTCTGTTCTTCGTTTTGCTGTGGCCCGGACGGCACCGGGAGGCATCTTGTCGCCCCTTCTGCCGGAAGTCTTTATTTTCTTCTTCGTATTCGCCATTGCCTGCTTCATCGCGGCGGAAAAAGAGACAGACTATGCGCTCCGGCCGCTCCGCAAGGTAGAGGGCCTCATTTCCGATATTATGGAAGGGGCGCCGGAACGGCCCATTCCGGGAGGCTACAAAGAACTGCGGCCTCTCGTGGACAAAGTGCGGGAGCAGAAAAAAGAAATCCAGAACTACATGGATGATCTGGAAGAGGAACGGAATACGATACGCACCGTGGTGAATACCATCAGCGACGGCATTATCCTTCTCAATCATGACAAGGAAATTGTGGACTGCAATGTGCGGGTCCGCTCCATTTTCAAGACCAGCGGGGACGTGCGTTTCCGCAAAGTGGCGGTGCTTTACCACGATGAGGACTGGCTCCGGGCAGTGAGCATGGCCTATGAAAAAGAAGAACGCCATGAATATACCATGACCATTTACGGCAAGCCCTACCGGGCGTCCATGGCGCATATCGAGCTCGCTGACGGGGATACAGGGCTTCTCATCGTTCTCCATGACCTGACAGCGACGTATGCCGCGGAAAAAATGCGCCGCGAATTTTCTGCTAATGTCTCTCATGAGCTGAAAACGCCGCTTACATCGATCAGCGGATTCGCGGAAATGATCGCCAACGGCATGTACCAGGGCGAAGCGGACGTGAAACTCTTTGCCAGCCGGATTTTTGAAGAATCCCGGCGCATGATGGCCCTCATTGAGACCATTATGCATCTCTCAAAGATTGAAGAGCGGCAGACCACCATTACGTGGAAACCGGTGGACATGGCGTCTATTGCCCGCTACGTGGCAGACCTGATCGAGCCCCAGGCGGCGGCAAGAAAAGTGGCGATCCACGTAGACGCAGATAAACTCTTCGTTTACGGCAACCTGGCGCTTCTGTCGGAACTGGTCATGAACTGCGTGGACAACGCGGTGAAGTACAATAAAGAAGGGGGCGAGGTCAAGGTCGGTCTCCATCCGGAAGGGGATGACAAACTTCTCCTCACCATCTCTGATACGGGCATCGGTATTCCGAAAGACAAGCAGGGACGCATATTTGAACGTTTCTACCGGGCAGAAGAAAGCAGAAACAAAGCGACCGGCGGCAGCGGCCTGGGCCTTGCCATCTGCAAGCACATCGTGAGCCAGCACAAAGGCACCATTGAAATCACCAGCAGGGAAGGAGAAGGCACCACGGTGCGGATCCTCCTGCCCCGCATGAGTGAGGCCGACGTAGCCAAGGAAGAAGCGGCTTCCAATATTGCTCAGCTGGAAGCGGCCAAGGCCGAGTCAGGGGAGCTCAATGAAGCGGAACCGGCCATGGTGCAGGCAGAGAAAGAAAAAGAAGAACGGGAAGAAGCGCACCGGAAGAGCAAGAAAGCAAAGAAAGAAAAAAGGGCGCAGAAAGAAAAGAAAATCAAAAAGGAAGAACGGGAAAAAGAGCGGGATAAGAAAGAAGAAAAAGGAAAGAAAAAATAATTTTCTCTTTCAAAAAATTGTCCTCACCGCAGAAAGGGAACTGTCATAGAGGCGGTTCCTTTTTTCGCGTCCGAAGTGGAGGAATGTCGCGGGATGGGAAGAACGGGAAATCCAGCCCGCCTGGGGAGATGGTTTTCTTCCGCCGTCTTTTCCTTACCCAATTTGGAAGGCTGTGCTATAATTATTTAATATCCCTATTTTCTTATGGGGCATTTTGAATTACAATAAAACAAAGAGTTTCTATGGCGGAGGAACGCCGGGACAGGATGCCGGCTGCGTCTTCCGGGAGTCATTTGCAAGAGGAGATGGAGGTAAACGATGAGAAAAGACAAATTTGGCAAGCGTGGTCTCACATTTGATGATGTGTTGCTGATTCCGGCGCATTCCACGGTACTGCCGAAAGAGGTCAGTGTGAAGACACACCTTACCAAAGAGATCGAGCTGAATATTCCGGTGATGAGCGCCGGCATGGATACGGTTACCGAATCGGATATGGCGATCGCTATGGCCCGGGAAGGCGGTATCGGCGTCATCCACAAGAATATGAGCATCGACGAACAGTGCAAGGAAGTAGACAAAGTCAAGCGTTCTGAACACGGTGTCATTGTAGATCCGATTTTCCTTGGACCGGACAATACACTCTCTGATGCAGATGATCTCATGAATAAATACCGCATTTCCGGCGTTCCTGTCACGGTGGAAGGCAAGCTCGTCGGCATTATTACAAACCGGGATATGCGTTTCGAGACCGACCTTTCCAAGCCGATCAAAGACATTATGACCAAGGAAGGCCTCGTGACCGCTCCGGAAACGACATCTCTTGCGGAAGCGAAAAAGATTCTCCAGGCGCACCGCATCGAAAAGCTGCCCCTCGTAGACAGTGAAGGAAATCTGAAGGGCCTCATTACGATCAAAGATATTGAGAAAATGAGAAAGTACCCCAATTCCGCGAAAGACAGCAACGGCCGTCTCCTCGTAGCGGCAGCAGTAGGGGTTACGCCTAATGTGGTAGAACGGACAGAAGCGCTCCTCGCGGCCAAGGCAGACGTGATCGTTATTGATACGGCCCACGGTCACAGCGAAGGCGTGCTTAAGACCATCCGCATGCTCCGGGAAACTTTCCCGCACATGCAGCTCATTGCCGGCAACGTAGCCACCGGCGAAGCGACGGAAGCTCTCATTGATGCAGGGGTCAGTGCGGTCAAAGTCGGCATCGGCCCTGGCTCCATCTGCACCACCCGCATCATCGCAGGCATCGGCGTTCCCCAGATTACCGCGGTGTATGACTGTGCGAAAGCTGCTGAAAAATCGGGCATTCCCATTATCGCTGACGGCGGTATTCAGTATTCCGGCGACATCGCCAAGGCCATCGGCGCCGGCGCTTCCTGCGTCATGCTGGGCAATCTCCTGGCAGGTACGGAAGAAAGCCCGGGAGAAACCATCATTTATCAGGGCAAGACCTACAAGTCTTACCGCGGCATGGGCTCCCTCGGCGCGATGCAGGCAGGCAGCAAGGACCGCTATTTCCAGGAAAACGCGAAGAAGCTCGTTCCGGAAGGCATCGAAGGACAGATTCCTTACCGCGGCCATGTGTCTGACGTGATTTTCCAGCTCATCGGCGGTCTCCGGGCCAGCATGGGTTACTGCGGCGCCAAGGATATTCCGGCGATGATCGAAAAGACCCAGTTCATTGAAATTACGTATGCAGGCCTTCGTGAAAGCCATCCGCATGACGTAAGCATTACCAAGGAAGCTCCGAACTACAGCCAGAAATGATTGATCTTGTAAAGTCCTCCCATACAGTGCTGGACGTGGATATTGCGGCGGTCACGATGAAAGAGGCTGTCTCCCTCTGTGAGGCGATGGCTGAGTCTCGGGGGCCCCATTTGATCGCCACGGCCAACGCGGAAATGCTCATGATGGCCAGGGAAGACCAGGAATTGAAAAATGTACTTGGGAGATGCGATCTGGTGGTGCCTGACGGCGCCGGTATTTTGTGGGCCGGAGAGCAGCTGGGGACACCCTTTCCAGAGCGGGTCACCGGCGCGGATCTGGCCCAGGCGCTTCTCCTTCTTTCACCGGAGAAGAAGTGGCCGGTCTACTTTTTAGGCGGAGCGCCGGGCGTCGCGGAAAAAGCGATGCGCCGTTTCAGCGCTGAAAAGAAGCCGCTTCTTGCGGCAGGCAGCCATGACGGTTATTTTGACGGGGCCGAAGAGGCGCGCATCATCCGGGAGATCCGGGAAAGCGGCACGAAGCTTCTTCTCGTCGGTATGGGGGTCCCCAAGCAGGAGAAATGGCTTCTCCGCCATAAGGAAGAACTGGGGCCGGTCCTGGCCATGGGGGTCGGCGGCGTTTTCGACATCATGGCAGGCCATCTCAAGCGGGCGCCTCTTTGGATGCAGCGGCACCGCCTGGAATGGGCGTACCGTCTTTTCCTGCAGCCCAGCCGCATCGGGCGCATGACGGCGCTTCCCCGGTACATGCTTGCAGTGAAAGAGTGGAAAAAACATAGATAATTGGAAAGAAGCAGGGGGCAGAGTCTTTGGGGAGAATGAATCATCCTTTCTCCAGAGGGCTTTGTCCTGCATCTTTTCTGTGTAATCAATATTTGGGAGGGACCATTGGAAAAACCGATAACCAAGCCGTTTATACTGGAGGAGAGCTATCCTTTTATCGGGGTGACAGGAGCGGTGACCCTCTTCTTTGCCTGGCTGGGATGGTGGCACGCAGCCGTGGTTCCTTTCGTGCTGATGCTCTACTTCGCTTATTTCTTCCGCTGCCCCAAGCGGATCATTCCGGAGGGAGAGGATATTCTTGTCTCTCCTGCTGACGGAACGGTCATGGAAGTAGCTGAAGGCGTAGAGGAAGATATGTTCCTCGGCGAAAAATGCCATAAAATCACCATTTTTCTCTCTGTTTTCAATGTCCACACCAACCGGGCGCCCATGGCGGGACGGATCTCTCTCATGTCCTACATTCAGGGGCGGTTCCGCCCTGCCTACAAGGACAGCGTGGGCTATGAAAATGAGCGAGGCGCCATCGGCATCACCGGAAAGGACCGGTCGGTTCTGGTGGTGCAGATCGCGGGGATTCTGGCGCGCCGGGTGGTTCTCTGGAGCCATCTGGGGCAGGACATCCGAAAAGGCGAGCTTTATGGAATGATCAAATTCGGCTCCTGCACGGAACTCTATATCCCTGGTGATGTAGAAATTTACGTGAAAAAGGGCGATAAAGTCAGAGGGGGAACCACATTGATCGGGAGGCTGAAATAAGTGAACAAATCATGGATTGCCAATACAGTGACTGCGGCAAATGGATTCTGCGGCGCTCTTTCTATCTTCATGTCGCTGGAAGGAAAATTTGATGCCGCGGCGGTTCTGATTCTCGCGGCGATGGTGTTTGACTTCTTTGATGGACGTACCGCACGGGCGCTCCATACCACAGGCCCTCTCGGAGTGGAACTGGATTCCATGAGCGACGATATTTCCTTCGGGATTGCGCCGGCGACGCTTCTTTTTGCGTCCCAGCTCCGGGAATACGGTTTGATTGCCATGATTCCCTGCGCGCTTCTGGCGGTGTCCTGCGCGTTCCGCCTGGCCCGGTTCAATGTGAAGGCCAGCGAGGTGCACGGCTATTTCCAGGGACTGCCCTGCCCGATGACAGGGATGATTACAGGCGGATATATTCTTTCCGGCGCGCATCTCTGGCCGCCGGCAACGATTCTTCTCATTCTCGCTGTGGCATACCTTATGGTGAGCGAAGTCCATTATCCTGACAACAAAGGGGCCAGCGCGGATCAGCTCCACTGGCAGGCGCTCCTCATCTGCGTCGCTCTTTTCGCGGTGCTTACTTTCGTGCATCCTGCGGCGTGGTTTGCGGCGCTCTGTCTTGGATTTATTCTTTTCGGCGTGCTCAATACTTTTATGAACCGCAGAAAGGCGCAGAAGAAACGGATGAAAAAAGTGTTGCCCCGGGATGGTAAGAGCTTATGAATTACGCACTGGATATCATCATGCTTCCCGTTCAGTGGATCGTGATCTTTTTCACGATCTACTATGTTGTGCTGGCAATTTTCGGCACATGGCATCCGAAAGAGAAGAAAATTCTCACTCCGAAGAACAAGTTTGCCATTGTCATACCCGCCCACAATGAAGAAATGGTGCTTGGTGATCTTCTGGACAATCTGAAATTGCTGAAGTACCCGAAAGATCTCTACGATGTGTATGTCATTGCGGATAACTGCACGGACCACACTGCAGATCTGGCGAGAAAGCACGGGGCTTTTGTTTTTGAGCGGTTCAACAAGGAACTGGTCGGCAAAGGGTATGCCATGGACTGGGTTTTCCCCAAGATCTTTGCCCTGAACAAAGGTTATGACGCGTTCTGCGTCTTTGATTCGGACAACCTGGTTCATCTGGATTTCCTGCTGGAAATGAACAGCCGCCTTCTGAAAGGGCAGAAAGTGCTCCAGGGATATCTGTCTGCGAAGAATCCGACAGACACCTGGATTTCCGGTACCTTTGCCATCGCGTTCTGGACCGTGAATCATTTGTGGCACCTGGGCAAGTACAATATCGGCCTGTCCACGGCGCTCGGCGGAACAGGCATGTGCATCGCCGCGGATATCATCAAAAAATACGGCTGGGGCTGCGAATGTCTCACAGAGGATATGGAATTTTCCATGAAATGCCTCACTCACGGCATCCGTACCTGCTGGGTCCATGACGCTATCGTTTATGATGAGAAACCTCTCACCTTCATGGCGTCCTGGCGGCAGCGGAAGCGCTGGGCGCAGGGGCAGTTCGACTGCGCGGAACGGTATATTCCCAAACTCTTGAAAGAGGGGATCCGCCGTCACAGCATCCGCATCCTTGACGGCATCATGCAGCTCCTGCAGAATTACTTTCTGCTTCTCTCCACGTTCTACGCCATCATGACGTACATCAATATTTTCTATCCCTGCTTTACGGTTATTCTATACAACGACAAGCTGCTTCCTTCCCAGTTCTGGACAGTGATCGGGACACTCCAGTATGTGCTGCCCCTCATCGTGCTGCTCCAGATCAAAGTGCCGGTGAAAATCTGGTTTTACTGGCTTTTATATCCAATCTTTATGTATTCCTGGATCCCGGTCACATTCCTCGGTTTCCTGGACAGACATAAGAAAGGATGGGTTCATACCATTCATACGAGAAGCATGCAGTTCCAGGATGCTTCTCTCACAAGAAAGAAAGAGATCGACGGATAATTATGCATATCTTTCTCACCAATGACGACGGTTATGAAGCGCCTGGCATCAAGGCGATGGCTCTGGCCCTCTCTCGCATAGGGAGGGTGACCGTTCTGGCGCCCAACAGGGGGCGCAGTTCCTGTTCCAGTTCTCTTACCCTCCAGCAGTACCTCCGTCTCTGGCACAAAGAGAGCTATGGAGAGAATATTTCTGTTTTATCCTGCAGCGGCACCACCGCGGACTGCTGCAAGCTGGCGCTGGAACACTGGCTCCGGGATGATATGCCCGATCTTCTCGTATCCGGCGTAAACAATGGATTCAATACAGGCAGCGACTGCCTCTACAGCGGGACTGTGGCCGGTGCCATGGAAGGGACGTTCTTTCATATTCCAGCCATAGCCATTTCCGCGGAAACCACAAAGAAAGAGGTATTTCTCCGCAAAGTCTGCGATCATGCTCTCTCGGTCATCCAGACGTATTTTGTGGACGGCGGATACCGGGGGATTCTCAATATGAATGTGCCTGAAACAGAGGACGTATCCTGGAAGAATACGAAGGTGGTCCGTCTGGGGCTTCAGCGCTATGCTGACGTTATCAAGGAATTGAAAGATCCTTCCGGCCATCTCGGTTTCTGGATCTCCGGAAAGTCTCTGGGAGACGCTGATCCGGAAGAAGATGTGTACTGGGCGCACCGCGGGGCGGTCACACTGACGCCGCTCTGGTGGAACCAGAC
>CAUBUJ010000043.1 GCA_958439155.1 uncultured Veillonellaceae bacterium | reverse complement strand
CGGCGCGCAGATCCAATTTTCCCAAAGGAGTCATTATGAATATACAAGAAGAAATCCACGCAGCCTACCCCGATCTGGTAGCCCTCCGCCGGTGGTTTCACACCCACCCGGAGCTTTCTGAAAAAGAATTCCACACCATGGACTACATTGAAGCCCGTCTCAAAGAATACAGCATTCCCTTCGTCCGCGTCCCGCACGGCGGGATCCTCGCTACAATCGACAGCGGACGTCCTGGCTTCCATGTGCTCCTCCGCGCCGACATTGACGCCCTTCCCATCCAGGAAGCAAAGCAGAACCTCGGCCATGACCGGGTATGCATGTCCGAAAATCCCGGCTGTATGCACGCCTGCGGCCACGACGGCCACATGGCGATGCAGCTCACGGCGGGACGCATCTTGAATGCCCACAAAGATGAATGGGACGGAAAAGTATACCTCATGTTTGAGGAAGGGGAAGAAAATGAATCGGGCTGTGTCCTCAATCTTTTCCAGTATATTGACGAGCAGAAAATCCACATCGACACGTGCTACGCCACCCACGTGCGTTGGAATATCCCTGCCGGCAAGGTGACCATTCTTTCCGGCCCGGCTATGGCAGGCCTCTTCCGCTTCCAGGTAGAAATCCACGGGGAAGGCGCCCACGGATCCCGGCCGGACCTGGCGGAAAGCCCGATCGACTGCTACGCTTCCTGCTACGAAGCGCTCCAGGGCATCCGCATGAACGATATCTCCCCGGAAGCGACGCTCACCTTCTCTATCGGCTATGTCCATGCAGGCATCGTGGAAAACGTCATCCCTGACACTCTCTCCTTCGGCGGCACGGTGCGCTTCTTCCAGGAAGACCAAGGCGAACTCTTCAGCCGGCGCTTCTCTGAAGTCATGGACGCGGCATGCGCCCTCCACGGATGCTCCTGGAAATTTGTGAGAAGCATCCTGCTCTACCCGGTAGAAAATAATGACACCTGCGCCCGCATCGCCATAGAGGCGGTGAAGAAAAATCTGGGGGCAGATGTCCTCTATGACGGCGGCCGGTGGATGGCTTCCGAAAGCTTCGCCCGGTGCCTGGCCAAATGGCCGGGAATCCTTGCCTTCACCGGCATCGAAGACCGGGACGTGGGCTCCGGCGCCAATCACCACACTGCCCAGTTTGACATCGGCGAAAAAGGTCTCATAAACGGCGTCGGCACCGCCCTCTCCTATACTCTCGCCATGCTGAAAGAAAAGCCAAAGATTCCTTTCACTCCAAGAAAGGACGCACTATGAAAGTCACTATCATTGGCGCGGGCAATACAGGCCTTGCTGCCGCCTGCCACATGACCGCCTGCGGCATCCCCGTCACTATTTACACAAGACATGCAGAATGGCAGAAGGTGTGGACAGCGCAGGGCATCACCGCAAAAGGAGCACTTTCCAGCCATTTTTCATTTTCAGTCACAACCGACCTCAAGGAAGCCTCTGCTGACACCGACCTTTTTCTTATTACCACTCTTGCCTATCAGCACAAGGAAGCGGCACAGATGCTTGTACCTTTCCTCCGTCCCGGCCAGATCATTCTTTTTTACAATGGCTGCTGGGGCCTCCTTCAGGGCTATACTATTTTTAAAAACCTGGATATTTCCCATGACCTGACTATTGCGGAAACCGCTAATATGCCCTATGTGGCGCAGCTTTCAGCGGATAAAAAATCTGTACTGATCAAAGGGATTAAAGAGAGTCTTTTATATTCGGCACTGGGAAATCAAGATGAGGAACTTCATGCTTTTCTTTCCTCTCTGTTCCCCCATGTGAGCAAAGCGCCTTCTTTCGTGAATACCTCTCTGGGATCGACAAATCCCATCATTCACGTTACTGCCTCTCTTTTTAATATCACCCGCATTGACAATGGCGAAGATTTCCTCTTTTTTGGGCCCTCTATGACCCGACGGTGCGTAGCATGCATGGAATCGGCTGACGCCGAACGTATCGCTGTAGGGCAGGCGCTGGGCGTACACCTGCCTTCCCTTTTGGATACATTGAACAGCTTCTGGCCGGAAAAGAAAGAATCTCTCTATGAGGCTCTTACAGAAAATCCTTCCTATCAAAAAGCCAAAGGTCCTGTATCTCTCACCTACCGGTATCTCTCAGAAGACCTTCCCTGCGGTATAGGTCCTATTCTGGATCTGGGGAAAAAAACCGGCATTCCTACACCCACCATAACAGCCCTGCTCGAGGCAGCTTCTCTGTATCTGAACCGCCCTTATGAGCCGTTCCTTTCTCCTGCCGAAATGGATACCCTTACAGCATGGCAGAAAGCTATGCCGCTTAGATAGAAAACCTATTAGTCATAGCATTCAAAACATGCCATAATAACAGCAATTACAAAAGCGCTTCATGATGAAGAAATTCATAAGAAGCGCTTTTTTATTTATCAGACAAAATTTTTTCGAAGGAGGCTCCCATCATGAAAAATACCGTGAAAAAACTTTGTATTGCTGCCGTGGTTCTTGCTGCTGCGTCCACTTTCCTTGCAGGCTGCGGCAATGAAGAAAAATCTTCTGCTTCTTCATCTGGCGGAAAACCCGCTATGAAAGTGGTCCTTTCCAGTACAGAACGTCCTCTATCCTGGGCTGATGAATCAGGCAAGCTCCAGGGCTACGAATATGATATCTGGCTCGAAATCGGAAAGCGCCTCAAGGATTACAGTCTCGATATCGCCGCCGTTCCGCCGGAGACACAGGACGTGATGATGGAATCCGGTGATGGCAAAGCGGCATCCGGCGGCTATTATAAAACGCCTCAGCGGGAAAAAGATTACATTGTCCTGAAAAACCCCATTGGCGTCAGCTCCCTCGAAGTATATATGAGCAAGGAAAATGCATCCAAGTACAAGAATCTGGAAGACGTGGCCAAAGCAGGGCTAAAACTCGTACCCAATACACCAAATGGAGGCACCTATAAAGTCTTGATGGACTGGAATGAAAAGCACGGCAAACCTTTCGCGGAAATCCCCATCCAGGACGGCCTCACTCCGGCAGAACGAATCCACATGCTCGAGACCGGCCAATATGACGCTCTGGTCTATCCCAATAACCTCGGTGTAGAAGAGATTGGGAAAGTGACTGGATTTGAATTGACTGCTCTTCCGGAAGCCATTGTTGTCAATCCTACTGTCGTCATCATCAATAAAAATGAACCGAAATTCGCAGAAGAAGTGGATGCCGCGTTGGGCGAACTCGCCAAGGATGGTACCTTGAAAAAAATATCGGAGAAGTGGTATCACCGGAATCTTTTCGATCAATTGAAAAAATAAAAAAGGACCTGCACGGGTGTCCGCGCACGAGCCTTTTTCTTCATTGTTTCAAGAGGTATTTCTGTTTCAAAAAAAGGGGGGGAAATGCATGCCTGATCTCATGATCCAGCTGAACCATCTAAAAAAATCTTACGGCAGTCATACGGTACTGAAAGATATCAGTTTTCAGATCAAAAAAGGCGATGTAGTCTCTGTACTGGGTCCATCCGGTACAGGAAAGACTACCATGCTGCGATGTCTCAATTACCTGGAAAAACCTGAGGAAGGACGCCTTGCCATAGGAGATGTATCGGTGGATTTCTCAAAAATGACCAAAGAAGATGTGCGGCGTCTCCGCCGGAAATCCACCATGGTATTTCAGTCTTTCAATCTATTCAAGAATAAAACTGTCCTCCAGAATGTCACGGAAGGGCTCATCCATGGCTATGGATGGAGCAAAAAGGAAGCGGAAGAACAGGCTTTAATCGAGCTGGAGCGGGTACATATGCAGGATTCACTTCATATGTACCCGGCAGAACTCTCTGGCGGGATGCAGCAGCGGGTAGGCATCGCCCGAGCCCTGGCGCCCCGTCCGGATGTTATTCTCTTCGACGAACCCACCTCCGCCCTGGACCCGGAACTGGTTGGCGAAGTACTGGATACGATCGAATCTATTTCTACATTGGGCATTACCATGATCATCGTCACTCACGAAATGCATTTTGCCCAGGAAGTATCAAGCAAAGTCATCTTTATGACCGGCGGGGAAATCGTAGAAGAAGGTACACCGGACCAGATTTTCCGTCACCCTGCCCAGGAAAAGACGCAGGTATTCCTGCAGCGCATGCTAAAGCGGGAAGAAGCCCGCGCAGCAGAAGCGGAATAGGAGGTGCCTATGCTTAGTTTCAGCATATCTTACTGGCTCTCCCTCTTTCCCAAGCTCATTACAGAGCTGCCTTTTACATTTTTCATCATTATTGTCTCTGCGCTGATCTGCCTTTTTTTAGGAACCCTAGTGGCGGCCATCCGTATCGCCCGCATACCAGTTCTGGCGCCCATCTGCGAGGCCTGGCTTTCTTTTATCCGAAGCATGCCCTTTATTCTGGAACTCTACCTGGTTTATTTCTGTCTGCCTTTCTTTTTCAAAATAATCGGCATCAGTACCAATGGATGGCCTCTTACAGTATACGTATTTACTGCCATTTCCTTTCACTATGCGCCAATGATCTCTGAAGTCATCCGCCCGGCTTACCTTGCAGTCGACCGGGGGCAGCATGAAGCGGCTATGGTTTTCGGCTTGTCACCTTTTAAGCGTATTATGCGGATCATAGCACCACAAACACTTCCCATCGCCCTCCCCGGCCTTGTGAACCAGCTCATTGACATGATCAAGGATACCTCCCTTATGTTTCTAATCGGTGTGGTGGATCTTATGGGAAAAGCAGGACTCATCATCAATGCCAATTACGGCAAAGGAAAACTGGAAAGCTATGTGGCGGTCGCCTTCTTGTACTGGTTCATTGTCATTATTCTCGAGTGCGTCATGCATTACTTCGAGCGCCGCAATCTGCGTCCTCTTGTGAAGGGAGGCTAAACCATGACATTCAATCCTGATATTATGGTAAAAGCCATCTGGGCCATTTTCGGCGCCATGCCCAATACCCTCTTCATGGCTATCGTCTCTCTTCTGTCCGGCATCGTGCTGGGATCAGTCATTGCCGTCATCCGTCTCGGTCACAACCGCATGGTCAATGGATTCTTCGCTGTCATTATCTCATTTCTCCGCGGAGTTCCCTCCATTGTACAGCTCTTCATTGTATATAATTCCCTGCCCTTTCTAATGGCACCATTCCTCAGCACTATCACCGGCCAGACGGTAAAGCCTTTCGATGTCAGTCCCTATTGGACAGTCTATACCACATTTATACTTTATAACACGGCATACCAATCGGAAACAATCCGGGGTGCCCTTCAATCTGTAGACAGGGGCCAATATGAAGCCGCTGTGACAGTAGGCATGAGTCCATTAAAAGCATTTTTGCGGATTATCTTCCCCCAGGCCTTTATCGTAGCTCTGCCTACCTTCTTCAGCTACTACCTGAAAACAATCAAGGTTCTTTCCCTTGTATTCACAGTAAAAGTAGTGGATATGTTTGCCCAAGCTGATCTGTTTGCGGCTTTATATAATCGTCGTACAGAAGCCTACCTGGCTGATGCAGTCGTCTACTGGGCAATGTGTATCGTCCTCACGTTTCTCTTTCATTATTGGGAACATTCTCTCCGAATGAAAGGCTTTATCCGCCGTCCTGCTTAGATCACAACAGAACCTTCTATACAGAGAACGACAACCAACTCCACTTTTGAAAATATCAATGTCCATGATGAAAAAAGCATCCTGCTTCTATCGGAAACAGGATGCTTTTCTTTTCTTCTTTATTTTCTTCTCTTCCAGCAGTCATATCCATGAAGCGCGATGGCCAGGACGGATAATACAGTCGCTGTTACAGAAAGAACGAAGGCGGCGATTTTCATAGGCACCTCCTATAGCAAAAGATTATTTGTTGATGGCTTGATCCAGGCCGTCCGGGCTGGTGAAGTCTGCGCCGAACCATTTCATGGAAAGTTTTTTCAGCGTGCCGTCTTTGTGCATCTCCTCAATGGTTTTGGACAGGGCTTCCCGCTTGGCTTTGGCTTCATCGGTCCGGCGGAAGGCGTATACATCGGGGACGGAAACAAAGTGCGGGTCATACACATCGAGCTTCACGCCCAGGTCTTTCATGGCGATGAAAGCGGTGCTGGCCATGACGAAGCCTGAATCGTAGGTGCCGTTCAGGACAGACATGAGGAGGGCATTTTCCGTATCGATGTACTGGATATCCAAGTTCAGATTCTGCTCTGCCTTTGCCTTTTCAAGGACAATCCGTGGATTGGACGAGCCTTCTACGACGACCTGTTTCCCTTCAAACCAGTGTACATTGTCCGGCTTCTGCCCTTCTTTGGTGATGAACACGTACCCTGCGTATGAATAGGGATCGGTGAAATCATATTTTTCTTTCCGCGCTTCTGTAATGGTGGTAGGGTTGGCGATGGTGTCGAGACTGCCATTGTCAAGGGATCCCCAGAGACCGGCGAAATCGCCGATGGTCCACTGGATCTCCCAATGGTTCCGCCGGGCCGCCTCGTTCAGAAGGTCCACTTCAAATCCCTGAAGGCCGCCGTCCTTGCTCTTGTCATCGGATCCTTCGATCCATTTTGCAAGGGTCGCCGTCGTGCCTACGCGGAGGACTGTTTTGGGCGCCTCCGCCGCGGACGCCGCCGATTTGGCCGGCGCTTTTTCTCCGCCGCACGCAGACAGGCCGAGAGCGATCGCCCCCGCCGCTGCGGCGATGGCCAATCCCTTTCCTACTTTTTTCCAGTTCATATATTTCTCCTTTCTATGAACTGGAAAACGGCATCCCCCCGCGGGCCGTTTTCCAAATACCATTTGTTCCCGGAGCTGCCGCTACGTCCGGCATGCCTCCATAGAGAGCAGTCTTTCTGCCCAATTATGCATGATTTTCACGCCAATAGCAAGCCCCCTCCGGTCAAAGTGCATGGACGGATCATGAAGGCCCGGTACAAGGTCGCACCCAAGGCCGATGAAGCCTGCCCGGATATGGGGCCGGAGGTAACTGTAGAAATGGAAATCCTCCCCGCCGGTGGTCTGCTCCTCACTCACCACATTGTCCGGGCCGAGCACGTCAGCAATGGCCTTTTCCGCTTCTTTTTTCACGACCGGATCAAAAGAGGCCGCCACTGATCCGTGCTTTACGGCGATATCTGCCTTGGCGCCGGTGAGCTCTGCCGAAGCAGAAATGGCATGCTTCACTTTCTGGATCAGTTCTTCCATGCCGTCATTGTCGGAGCAGCGGATGTCGAAGGTGAGGTCTGCTTCTGCGGGAATGGCATTTACCGCCTGGCCTCCGCCGTGGAACTGGGTCACCTTCGCGCTCCACGCGAGGAGCGGGTCCATATGGATACCGTTCACCGCAGCGATCATGTCCGCGCCGGTCTCAATGGCATTCACTCCCTGATGGGGCCGCGAACCGTGGGCTGTCTTTCCTGTGACGTGAACCTTGATGGAACCGCAGGCGGAAGAATGAATCCCTGCCGACGCCTTTCCCAGAGGCACATACACCTTGGGACGGAGATGAAGACCGATGATATAGTCCACATCATCCACCGCGCCGGCGGCGACCATGGCTTTCGCCCCTTCGCCGATTTCCTCAGCCGGCTGGAAAAGGATCTTCACCGTCCCCCGGGGAATCCCTTCTTTGGCAAGCCACTCTGCCATGGTGAGGACAATCGCCATATGGCCATCATGGCCGCAGTAGTGGCCATGCACTTCTTTCCCGCAGGCCACATTGGCAAGGCAGTCCATGTCGGAGCGGACAGCCACCACCGGACCGGGACGGCCGCTTTTGAGCACGCCTACGACGCCGGTTTTCCCTACATGGTCTGTCACATCATACCCGGCGCGGCGGAGCTCTTCCGCCAGGTACGCTGATGTCTTTACCTCTTGAAAAGCCAGTTCGGGAATGGTATGCAGGTATTCCCACACCGCATTCACCCTTTTGTCTATATCCATAATCCCTCCTGACAAAAAAAGGCGGATCCCCTGGGATTTCGCCTTTGAATATCTGTAAAATGAACTTCCTATAGAAAAGGGGGGCTCATTTCTTGTATTATACAAAATCTGCCATTTCCCTTCAATAAAGGGGATATGCCTTCCATGACGGCTGGTATAGACGCGGCGCATGGGCCGTTACCGCAAAAGAGCCTCGAAATCAGGATCCCCGTGGAGCCACCGGAAGTGGTCCTGCTCCGCCGCGGCAGCCCGTACCGCTTCCTTGTCCAGCGCGAGGGCTTTCTTCAAATAGGAAAGAGCCTCTTTTTTGTTCCTTTTGTCTGCGTAATTGGTGGCAATGCCGTAGTATGACCAGGTATTGGACGGATCTTTTCCCAGCACCTTCTGGAAATACTGGATCGACTGGTCATAATGGCCGGCCAGTTTCTGCGCCATAGCCATGTCATACCAGCCCTGGACATAATCCGGCTCCACGGCGAGAGCCTTGCCGATCCACAGGATCCCCTCCTCTGGAGAGGATATGAAAGCAGTCACCAGCCCCTTCAAGGAGAGTGCCTTGTAATTTTTCGGATCTTCCCGAATCGCCCGGTCTGCCAGAGACAGAGCGGCTTCCCGCTCTCCCTTCTGGTATGCTGCGAGCGCCTCCTCATAGATCTGCTCCGCCTGGGAAGAAGGAACCCGCGCCGCAGAAGCCGCTTTGGGCGCAGCCGGCGGCGCAGACGATGCGCCCTGCCCCGCCCCGGAACCGGCGCATCCTCCCAGAAAGAGTACTGCCGCGAGCACACCTGCCATCATTTCATACTTCATCCTGTCCGCCTCCTTACCTGGTGCCATTATAAAAATTTCCAGGAAAAATGGCAAGACCGCCCATGGTATAATAAGGAAAACCAATCTGTTTCCCTGCCCCAAAGGAGGATACTATGAGCAAACTCGCATTCATTACAGGCGCTACCAGCGGCATTGGCCGCGCCACAGCGGAAGTTCTCGCAGAAAAAGGATACCGCCTCGTACTGGCCGCCAGAAATCAGGAAAAGCTGGAAGAAGCGGCGGAAGATTTCCGTATGAAGTACAATTCGGAAGTGGCTGTGTATGCCCTCGATGTGCGTGACCGCGCCGCCATCCGCCAGGTCGTGAGTGAAAGCCTCGAAAAAGAAGGCACGCCGGACGTTCTCGTCAATGACGCGGGCCTGGCAAGAGGCCTGGAACCGTATGGAGAAACTTCCGCCGATGATATTGAGCAGATGATCGACACCAATATCAAAGGGCTCTTCTTCATGACCCGGGCCTTCCTCCCGTCGATGCTCGCCAGAAACACAGGACACATTATCAATCTCGGTTCCACGGCAGGCCTCTACGCCTATGCCGGCGCCGCGGTATACTGCGCTACCAAGGCAGCGGTGAAAACCTTCAGTGACGGTGTCCGCATCGACGTCATCGACAGCGATATCAAAGTCACCACCATCCAGCCGGGCATCGTAGAAACCCCTTTCAGTGAAGTGCGCTTCCACGGAGACAAAGAACGGGCCGCCGCGGTCTACGCCGGCATCGACGCCCTCCACCCAGAAGACATCGCCGACGTCATCGGCTACGTCCTCTCCCAGCCCAAACGGGTCCAGATCAGCGACGTGGTCATCATGGCCAACCAGCAGGCCACTGGCTTCATGGTGAGCAAAAAGAAACCGCAGAAATGAATATTGACAAAGGCTTGAGATTTCAGTAAAATAAACTATGTCAATGCCGGTATAGCTCAGCTGGTAGAGCGGCGCATTCGTAATGCGTAGGTCGTAAGTTCAAATCTTATTGCCGGCTCCATTTGAATCATTAAAAGATCAATGGCTGTTTTCAGTCATTGGTCTTTTTTCGCGAACATACGCAATGCACACGTAGGTTCAAATCCTATTGCCGGCTCCACTTTTAATCAAAACGATATGTGAAGTCTATCTTCATATATCGTTTTTTCGCGTGCATACGCAATGCACACGTAGGTTCAAATCTTATTGCCGGCTCCTGGGGAAGCAGTTAGCTGTTAGCTGTTAGCGGATAGTGCATCATGGGAGCGGGGTCGAAGGTCTGAGGTCTGGGATCTAAGGACAGTCGGTGCATCATTGGGGCAGAGTCTGAAGACAGGAGTCAGAAGTCTGAAGAGGAAAGCGGAAGTTTCTTTTATATGCGGCTCCGCCGCTTTACAGAGCCATCTGCTTTCAGCTGTCAGCTATCAGCGGGAATAAGGAATCCTCTTGGGTAGATCTTTACTGCAAACTTGTCACTTCTTTATTGCTGAATGCATCATTGACCCGGATACGTAAGATCCACCCTAAAGGGGACCCGCAAGGGGTCTCCACTCTTTCCCGCGCTTTCTTTTTTTGCTTGACACACATCTCTTTCACACGTCTGGTCGGGATGACCCACATTTCGAAAAATCGCAAGGCGGCGTACCCCCTCTCTAAACTGGTCGCTCTCAACTCTCAACTCTTTCATGCCCTCCCAATCAAAAAGAGGAGAATGCCTCCAGTGCATTCTCCTCTTTTTCCATTCCCTTATCCGAGGAAGCCTCTCGCGTTCTGCGCTTCCACCACCCGTTTCAAAGCGAGCATGTACGACGCCAGACGGTAGGTTACGCCATATTCCTTCCGGATCGCGTCTACCGCTTCATACGATTCGCGCATATTCTTTTTCAAGCGTTCATTGTATTCCTCTTCCGTCCAGTAGAGTCCGGTCTTGTTCTGCACCCATTCATAATAGGAGCCCACCACGCCGCCTACGTTGGACATCACGTCCGGCAGGACTTCGATGCCTTTCTTTTCGAAGTATGCATCCGCCTCTTCCGTAGTGGGACCATTGGCGCCTTCCAGGACGACCTTCGCCTGGACACCTTCCATGGTGCCTTCATGGAGCTGGTTTTCGAGAGCCGCCATGAAGAGCACATCCACTGGAAGTTTCAAAAGTTCCGGATTGGGGATGACCGTGCTGCCCGCTTCGGTGTATCCCTTGAGGGACCGTCCGTGGCTGTTGGCGTAGGTATAAGCCGCCTCCACGTCGATGCCGCCTGGATTGTAGAGGGAGCCGTCAATATCGCCGATGGCGATCACTTTCACCCCTGCCTGGTGCATGAGGAGCGCCCCTACGCTTCCTACATTGCCGAACCCCTGCACGGCAAGCGTCAGGGAATTCATGGGGATGCCTTTTTTCTCGCACCATGTTTCCAGCGTATACGTGAGTCCCCGTCCAGTCGCTTCATTTCTGCCAAGAGACCCGCCGGTGACGATGGGCTTTCCTGTGACTACCCCCGGCGTCCACTCTCCTGTGACAGCGCTGTATTCATCAGCGATCCACGCCATAATCTGGCCGTTCGTATTCACATCCGGCGCGGGCACATCCTTGTCAGGACCGATAAAAGGCGCGATGCGGCGCACATAGGTCCTGGTGAGACGCGCCAGTTCCCGCTGGGAGAGCTTCTTCGGATCCACCCGGATGCCCCCTTTGGCGCCGCCGTAAGGAATATTGCCAATGGCGTTTTTTATCGTCATCCACGCGGCGAGGGCTTTCACTTCATTTTCATCGGAAGCGGGATGGAAACGGATGCCTCCTTTTGCCGCGCCCCGGGCGGTGCTGTGCTGCACCCGGTAACCGGAGAAGACTTCCACATGGCCGTCATCCATCACAATGGGAAGACTCACGGTGAGTTCCCGTTCAGGATACCGCACGAATTCGTAGTCATTCTTCGAAAGGCCCAGCGTTTCCGCCGCCTTGTCCAATACGTGAAGCATATTTTCATAAGGATTGTATTCTGCCATTTTTCCACCTCGCGCACATACAGGCCAGGCCTGCCGATTTCATCTACCTCCTTACTATATCACAATAT